>CALIZI010000152.1 GCA_938028705.1 uncultured Saprospiraceae bacterium
TACAAACAAAAACCTGAACTCTATTGTAGAGCCGCACAATTCAACCAGAAAGTCTATCGACAAAATTGGTTGGAGAATTTAATCGTCGCTGCTTCATTAAATGGGTACAGGGATTATGCCCCCTAATTTCTTAGAATCAGAAAATTTCTTTTCCAAATGACTAAATAACTCCTCTACGTCCACCGTAAATCCAATTCGTTCACAAGTCAATTCTCCGTCTCTCACAATATCCCTGAATCTGTAATCTCTCTTTTCGGGCTGCTTGAATACCTCTATTTGATAATCTTTAAGGTTAATTATCCAGTATTCGACAATACCCGCCCCTGCATACGTGAGCATCTTTTCTGTACGGTCTCTTCGGAGGGTGCTGTCAGATACTTCGATGAGCAAGTACACATCTTCCGGCTCAACAGATTTACCCATGTACGCATCTTTGCGATATTTGGCAATCATGATGTCCGGTTCAGGTTCGTTGACATTCACGATTTTGACAGGACCTTGCGAGAGACAAGTATATTTCCCAAAAAATTCATAACTGATTCTATTTGAGAGTAAGGTGGTCATTCCGAAATGCGGAGTGTTCATTGCAGCCATAAGTCTGACGATTCCATTTAGTAATTCAACACGCTGATTATCAAAGAGTCCGGCATCTGCCATTTGGTGGTATTCGTCTATGGTAAATTGACGGATGATACCTCTGTATTTGTTATAAACAATACCGTTTAAGAGTTCTATACCCTCATTTCCGAATATACCTAATTCGGCGATTCGATGATATTCATCCACTGTAAACAAACGGACATCTTCAGGTTGGACTATTGGTATGGCTGCTGCTTGAAAGGTCATATTTCATTATTTTTTGTAAAAATACGGTTTTTTGAGGAGAAATACACGGTACGCACATAGCATACATACGCGAGGGAACGGGCTGGAAGCACCGTTCTACGTAAAAAACCGCTTCGTGGGGAACGAAGCGGTTTTTTACGTATTTTGATTTTGCAGATTATCTCAAATGCTTAAATAAATCTTCTATCACCACCGTAAAACCAATGGCTTCGCAAGTTACACTTCCTGATTGTATAATTCTTTTGAAGTTATAGTCATTGCCCTTAGGCTCTTTGAAGATTTCGATTTGTTGGTCGGGTAAGTTGACTATCCAGTATTCGGGAATATTAGAAGAAGCATAATTCCGCTTTTTTTCTCCACGGTCTCTATCTAATGTGGTGTCTGCCACTTCGATAAGCAAGTGCATCACGTCGGGTGTAGGATAGACAGTCAGATAGTCGTCCTCCCGAAATTTGGCGACCATTAAGTCCGGTTCAGGTTCGTTGTATTTTTCTATCCTCATCGGAACTTGGCTCAATAAGGAGTATTGCTCGGCAAAATCAGTCGCATTGAGTAAGCGTAGCAACCGCGTTACCATTCCTATGTGGGGGGTATTCATCGCAGCCATAGTGATAATTTTTCCATTGATAAGCTCAACACGTTCATCGTCAAAGATACCTGTTTCAGCGATTCTATAGTATTCCTCTATTGTGAAGCGACGGACATCATTGGTTTGCCCAATGTCCGGCATAACTTGTGTTTGAACAGTCATATTCCATTATTTTTTCTTCAAATACTTGAATAAATCCTCTACCGAAATCGTAAAATCAATTTCCTCACAAGTGACCGAATCGCCCATTTTGTGAATAGTTTTGACCTCATAATCGCCGTCTTTAGGTTGCTTGAATACTTCGATTTGAAGGTCTTTTAGGTTGGCAATCCAGTATTCGGGAACGTTGAAATTAGCGTAAATGAGTCTTTTTTTCTTTCTGTCGGTGCTGAGGCTACTTTTAGCAACTTCGATAATCAGATGTATGTCTTTCGGTTCAATATCTACACCGACATAGTCATCATCTCTGAATTTTGCGACTACAATATCAGGTTCAGGTTCATTGTGTTCTGATACCTGTATAGCACCTTGAACAACGTAACTGTATAATTCGCCGAAAGCGGCATTTAGCCTACGCATCACTCTTCCAACGATGCCTCTGTGTGGATTTCCTATCGGACTCATAATCGTGATTTCGCCGTCAAGCAATTCGGTACGTTGCCCCTCAAAAATTCCTGTTTCGAGTACCTTGTGATACTCTTCAATCGTGAAGCGGTGTACGCCTCCTTGTTGCTCTACCTGCGGTATGGTTTGTGTCTGAACAGCCATATTTCATTATTTTTTGTAAAAATACGGTTTTTTGAGGAGAAATACATGAGGTGCATACGTAGCGCGGTACTTCCAGTCCGCGCATACATACGTGAGGGAACGGGCTGGAAGCACCGTTCTACGTAAAAAATCGCTTCGGGTAGAGAAAATCAATTTGCCCTTATGCTCAAAAATCTGTAACTTTATAGAAAATATATCAGCAATGACTATGCAGTTAAGAAAACACAAGCTACTCCAGCGCATTGAAGCGGTAGAAGATGTGGCTATGATTCATCACTTAGAGGATGTATTAGACCAGTTGTTAGTGGAAAATGACGCATTGGCAGCACTTACCAAACCCATACGTAAGCGTTTGGATATTGACGAATTGATACGCGAACAAAATTATCAACATCCAACAAAAGAAGAGTTGGACGAAATTATACAAGATGCTGATATTCAAGAGCCTATCGAAGATTTGCTCAATATGATTTAACCTCTATGAAATACCTACTTGATACCAACATTATCTTAATCTATCTACGAGACAAACGTACTAAAAACTTCATTGAACGCGAATTTGCACCTTTTGATGTATCAAATATTCCGATAGTCTCTGTTGTTAGCCTCGGTGAAATCGAATCTATTGCCTTACGCAATAACTGGGGGCAAAAACGCTTTGCAGCTGTAGAGCGATTTTTTGAAAAATGCTTGATTACAGACATCAATTCTGAGGATGTCATTCGCCGCTATGGAGAAATTGATGCATACAGTCAAGGCAAATTAAAGAACAAGCCACTCAATAATTCATCACGAAATATGGGTAAAAATGACCTATGGATAGCTGCCACGGCTTCCATTGTCAATGCCAGATTACTGACTACGGATAAAGATTTTACTCACCTTGACACTTCTTATCTTGATTTGAGTTTGGTTACGTTGATGAGGTAAGCATAAGCATCTCAAAGGCATACATACGCGAGGGAACGGGCTGGAAGCACCGTTCTACGTTTAGTTTGCATGCTAAGATGCGTTGACATCAGCCCTCAACCTATTTATCAATTGTTGTCCCACTTCTAAAGAAACGTCTATTGTATTTGAATATCCAACACCTCTATCGTGACATATTATGATATCACAGTACTCATCATAAGTTGTAATGAGCATTATATGATTTACATTGATGAGGTGTTTGACATTTACTCTGTCAATAACTTCAATAAAATTCATTTTATTATTTTTTTTAAATATGAGTAAAATTATTTTATTTCTTGAGGTAATTATTTAATACGAAGAGGATTATCTCTTTGATTTTCATTGTTATAGCTCTTTATTTCCTTTTTAACTTCCGTAAGAGCTTTTGTTAGATTATTTACAGATTCTATCAATTTCTTAAGAAGGTCAAGCTGCTCTTGTTGAAATTTACTTTGTTGCATTTTTGTAAATTTAAATATTGTTAATTATTTTATGTCTAAGTTAAAAAACTCCTTACCTAACAATAAATTTATTTGACTTTAATTTATTTTCACCCAATCAAAAATCGAATTAAGGGTTCCGAACAAAGCAAGTATAAAAGTTAGAAATTTGACTATCAGTGTCAGAAATTGTGTCAGATTTGCTGGGCTTGGTAGCCAATGAAACTCCTTATCGGTCAATGCTTTTTGACCAAGTGGAGTAATTCTCCAAAACGAAATATCACCTTTACCATGGATTTTCCCTTTCGTCACATACCCTTCCACCTCCAATGCAGGTAATACTGTATTTAACTTATCAAGGTTTACGTTTAACTTCCTCTGAATTGCGGCTGCACTTTCTGATTTACCTAACTCAGTCGTATTGGAAGTTGTATGGCTTTTATCTTGATAAACCTCGTTTAAATGTTTTAATATTTTATGTTTAATTAGCATGACTTACTATTCTATTTTTATGGTCTAATCAATGTCATAGTTTTAAACCCTTGAGTAATTTCTTTAAGGTCGTTTTCAATGCCTCTTGGATTCTGTATTAAATTATCTGGATCATATACAAAACATAATAAAGTCTCACAATCGGCGTGCTTTTTATAATGTGCAATATCAATTATAAGTTGCCCTCCAATTTCTTTATCCTTGAGCCCTTTTCTTGCTTTTTTAACTTCAATTATTATTTTTTCGCTTTTGAGTAAAAAATCACTTCTGGTGGAACTGCCAGCATAACTTGGGTTCCATTCTTCGGGCCTAACATCCTCAAAATCAATTTTCAATAAAGCATGGAGTAAATCTTGGACATCATACTCGTCTTTGATTTTAATAGTTTCTCTGGGTATGTCATTTTCTTTTCTTCTTTCCAATAATTGATTGACTACCAGATGAAATTTATTAAATATTTTTTCTAAGATTTCAATAGGCGTTTGATAATTATGGATTGTATCATTTTCAGAATTTTCTTTTTCTGCGAGTTTTATAAACATTTTAAAAGTCTCAATTGTCTTTAGCCTGTTCTCGTTTATTACCTCAACAGGTGTTGGTATCATTCCTTTATTTTTTTGTGAATCTTCCATCGATTCCGTAAAGTAGCTCTCAAAAAATTCTAACTGATCGACAAACCGTTTTGATTTATTGATTAAATCTTCAGGAGAAGTAAATCGTTCAGGAATAGATAAATCTCCGAATTCGTCTCTGACTATTATACTAATTTCTCTCATGCACTGAACTATGAGAGATGAATTTAAAAAATTACCATATCCGTTCCTCGGTTGAAACTCTTGAGAATCTTTTTTGAATCCCAGATGATGAGAAACTACAAATTTTTTTAAATATTCTCTTGATTTTGGGATAAAATTTGTATCAATTTCAGACATAATTTTGAGTTTTATTTTTAGCTAACTTCAATGTAAATACGAAGTTCCAACGGGGTAAAATTCAACACCGTAAGATGTCAGCCTTACGTATTGATAATTAATGGGTTAGCTCTAAAAGGACATAATTTGCGTAAGGGATAGTAGGTGTTGTTTGAACGTAGCGAAGCGGAGAGAGTGCCGGATAGCCCGACCCCGTTAGGGGATACGCCCTCATTTTCTACTCTACCACATAAAATCACCAAGAATCACTCTGAAATAGTTCTTAAAAAATAAAAAAACACAAGCATCCCACACGCACACAAGCACGGGCAGGATACCCACGCTACCCTAATGCACCCCAAAACACCCACAAGAAGGCCGCATAAAACTCCGCGTCAACTGATGATAAGGAAAATTGCTCGAATACTTATTTTGTTCCCAATAAAATTTGGTGCGTGGTTCGTCGTAATTGCCGATTTCGTTCATCGTTTCGGAGTCGTAGAGTCTGCCGTTGACCATCGTATAGCGGACGAGTTCGGTGTTTAGAATATCGTCCAAAGGATTTTTGTCGAGTACGATGAGGTCGGCGAGTTTGCCGGTTTCGAGGGAGCCGATTTCTGCGTCCATGCCGATATAGGTTGCGCCGTTCATGGTGGCGGCGCGGAGGGCTTGGTGATTGCTCATACCGCCTTGGTGCAGCATCCAGAGTTCCCAGTGTGCTGCCAAGCCCTGTAATTGTCCATGCGAACCAATACACATATTTACACCATTGTCATTCAGTTTTTTACATGATTTTGAGGTGAGGATATGCCCGTTTTCGTATTCCTCATCGGGTATCATGGTGCGGTGGCGCGAGCGCGAATCCACGACAGCGCGAGGCGTGAAATTGAGCAAGCGCGTTTTCTCCCAAACGTTGGTTTTTTGATACCAATAATACTCGCCGTTGATGCCGCCGTAATTGACCACGAGGGTCGGCGTATTGCCCGTTTTGGTGCGTTTCCAGAGTTGGATAACGTCATCGTAGAGCGGCGCGACGGGGAGATTATGCTCCACGCTTGTGTGTCCGTCCACGACCATCGACATATTGTGAAAGAAAAACGAGCCGCCTTCGGGATAGACCATAATCCCATGATTACGAGCCGCTTCCATGACTTGCTGACGCTGATTGCGGCGCGGCTGATTATAACTTTTGACCGAAAAAGCACCAAAAGCCTTCATCCGGCGCATGGCAGAATTGGCATCATCAAGGCTATTGACGATTTGCTTAAAATCGCCGTCTGCACCGTACAAAATCGTTCCCGTAGAATAGATGCGCGGTCCGACCAAATGCCCGGCTTTCACCATTTCAGATTGCGAAAAAACCATCTCGGTATTCGAGGAAGGGTCGTGCGTGGCGGTGACTCCGTAGGCGAGATTGGCGTAGTACGACCACTGTTTTTGCGGGCTGTGTCCTTGTCGCCAAGTGTTGAGGTGAGCGTGTGTGTCTATGATGCCCGGCATGATAGTTTTGCCCTCCGCATCAATGATTTTCGCGCCCTTCGGCGTGGGCGCATCCGCACTCGCGCCTACATACGTGAGCTTGTTATCTTCGACGATAATTGTACCCTTTTCAATGACTTCATCCTTATCATTCATCGTGATAATTCGCGCATTTTTGAGTACGATTGTGCCTTTTGGTCTATCTGTATCGAGTTCTAAACCAATGCGTAAACCCACACTATCCATCGGCGGAATGCTGTCGGCTGCATTTTCCAAAAACAAAAAACGGTCGGTGAGTTTGGCAGTAAAATACTCCTCGCCGAGCGTCCAATGCAAGGCATCACTTTTCGCCGACCAATGCAGGTTAATCCCCGCATCTTTTGCCACTTGCTGAAGCGGTACGGCTTTGGTGTCTTTGCTCAATTCAAACTCCTTACCCGTCTGCGGCATGGCAGCGATATAGACCTTGAACAACTCCGTAAATGCCACCCATTTATTGTCAGGACTTGGCTTAAAACTACGGGCGTATTTTGCCGTAAACAAGGTTTTTTCTTCTGTCTTGTCAATGTTGATTTGCTTATATTTTTTGTCCAATCCGCCGCCTGTTTGGTAGAAGATTTTTTTACCTGTTTTATCAAAAATCGGGAACGAGCCGCCTTCTGTAATTTGTTTGGCTTCACCGCCATTGGCAGAAACGATGTAAATGCCCGGATGCTTGGCGTGGGTGTAACCCATGTGACCGTTGCCTCCGGCTTTTTTATAGGTAATCATTTGACCATCAGGTGAATAGGAAGGGGTTTGATAGAAGCCTTTTTGACGGGTCAGCTTAGTGGGCTTTGCTCTTCCGCTTAATGATAATTTGTAAATCGCGCCATGTGTTTCGTCATTCCAAGTGGCGTAAACGATGCTTTTTCCGTCGGGAGAAAAAGACGGTTCGTACTCGAAATCTTCGCTATCCGTCAGGCGTTTGGGTTTGCCATTCGGCAAGTCTTTTTTCCATAAATAACCTACTGCATTGAAGATAAGCGTTTTGCCATCGGGCGAAGTTTTGGCTTGTCGGATGACATTCACTGTGAATTTATCGGCATCCACTTGTTGGTCAAAACGGACGGTTTCGGCGAGTTGGTGTTTGGCATTGACTGTAAAGGGAATTTCCGTAGCTTTCGCGCTTGCTACGTCCACTTTCCACAATTTTCCTTGTCCCCAAATCACAATCGCGCTATCGTCCGGTGTCCAATTGAAACCCGTATAAACGCCGAAAATCGCCCATGCTTCCTGTTGGTCTTTGCTCAATCCATCGAAAAGGGGCCACTCCTCACCTGTCTCCAAATCATGGATAAACAAAGTGCTTTTCGTCCGCACCCGTCGCACAAAAGCCAGCTTCGACCCATCACGCGATACCTGCGGACGAGACGCACCACCCGGACCGGAAATAATCGTCTTGATTTCGCCTTTTTCGCGGTCAAATCGCTTAATAACATATATTTGTTTGTTCGGGTCTTTATTGTATTTGAAATAACCGCCTTCGTACATATCCTCGCTGTAATAGACGTATCTGCCATCGGGCGAAACTGTGGGTTCGTTGAGGTCTTGCTGGTCATTTTTGCGCTTGGTGAGTTGCAAGCCCGCACCGCCGGATTTGTGATATAACCACAGTTCACCTGCACCCAATGAGCGACCCGAAGTGAAGTGCTTACGTGCCACAAGGTACTCACTATCAGGCATCCATATCGGGTTATTGAGCAATCTAAAATCTTCTTTCGTGACCTGTTTGGCATCCGAACCATCGCGCTTGGCTACCCAAATATTGTCCGCACCACCCGCATCGCTCGTAAAGCAAATATGCTGACCGTCAGGACTATATCGCGGTTGCACCTCATACGCAATGCCCGTCCGCACGGGCGTAGCGACTCCGCCCGACATCGGCAAGGTGTATATATCGCCCAATAAATCAAAAACGATTTCCGAGCCATTCGGGTGGACATCTAAGTTCATCCATGTGCCTTCGTTGACGCTAAATTCGACAGTGCGCCACTCGCCGGGTGGGTTGTTGACATCCCATTTTGGCTTCTCTTGCGAGAAGGAGACGAGAGACGAGAGAAGTAGAGATGTGAAGAGTAGTATTTGTTTATTTTTCATGCTTTTGTAATTGATTTTTGTAAATGTTGTAACCGTAGCATAATGCCCTTGTGCCGACGAATGACGGTATCTGGCTTGTGTGCCGCATTAGTTTTGCAATATATACGCAGGCGCAAGCCGGAGGCGTTACGCTACGGTTAGGTTGTTCAAAGTTAGGAAAATTAATGAGGTTTGTATGTTCATTTTGTAACTTTGTAGGGATTGGCTTATTACTTATTTTACAATGAATTATGTGGTGAAATGGCAAATTACCTGTACTTTTGATTGTTGTTATAAAATAAAATTCCATGTACATCAAAAAAGTAGAAATAAAAAACCTGTGGGGGCATGATTTCGTGTGGACTTTGCACGATGATGTGAATGTATTAATCGGTCCGAATGGTGCCGGAAAATCTATGATGCTTCGGATGATTCATGAGGCGATACTTGCGGTAGAAGATGCGGAGTTGAATTTTCGTTTGTTTGACCCGATTGATGAAATTATTATTGAATTGGAGGATGACATCGTAATACGTGCTAATAGTGAGGGCAGAAAAATTACAGGTAATGCATTTGTTGAAGATTATAAGGTAAACACCAAATTGATAGATACTTTTGATGTTACTGAGAAAAGTCCCGACCCAAATATGACCTTGTTGGATTATCAACTTGAAAAATTAAAACAGCAATTTGTGGTCTATCAAAGAGATTTGTCTAATGAGGTTGAACATACTCTTACAAATGGAAATGGCAGCTCAAAAAGTGATGATTTAGAACAGATTGCGAAGATATACGATACCAAAAATATTTTTCTGAAAATACTTGACGAACTTTTTAATAGCACAGGAAAAAAATTTGACGAAAAAGAATTTTATTTCCAAAAAATAGATAGCACACAACATCCTATCCTGCCGAAAAATCTATCTTCAGGCGAAAAGCAAATTTTGATTATCCTGTTAAGTGCTTTGTTGCAGAATAAGGAAGAATTTGTCATGTTCATGGATGAACCAGAAATATCTTTGCATGTTGATTGGCAGAGAAAACTCATCGGTTATATTCGACAAATTAATCCGAATGTACAGATTATTTTAGCGACACATTCACCTACTGTGTATTATCAGGGTTGGACGGAGAAAGCTGCAAGAATTGATGATATACAAACAACAGCCACTGCGAAAAGCGTGATTATTGCTGAAAAAACAGCGCAGAGCGAAGGACGAATACAACGTGTACTTTTCGATATTAACAAAATAGTATCTACAGACGGTTCCGTCAATTCTTATAAGTTTAACAAGAATGTCAATTCATATACCTCTTTTACAAAAGAAGAATTTTTTGATTTACTTAATTTATTTGGGAAAATACCCATTGCTCCTAATGAAATAACTTTCAATGTCTTAATTTCAAAAGTCAATAATTACACTGATGCCAAAGCAATTTTTGATAAGATGAAAGACCGGGGACTATTCTCTGCTGCTTACCCCAATAGTACTATCTTCAATATTCTTATAAAAAAAGTAGATACCATATATCAAGGACTTGAGTTAATTGGAAGTGTATATTCCGACGAAAAATTACAACTATATCCCGACATCACTACTTTCAGCATACTAATGGGCAAAGCCAAAACTACAGAAGAGGTCAAAAAAATCGAAGAAGCCCGAAAACATTACACCATAAAACCCAATGAAATCTACACCAACAAACTAAAATTCAAACGATAACATAATGCCTGTTAATTACAAACAACTTGCAGAGCGAATGGAGGCAGACGCTTTTCATCGAGGATGTGATATGTCGGTATTGGTGGAGGATTATCCTGATGAAAGATTTTGGGAGTGCCTAATTGAATCCGTAAAGCCCGAACTCAAAGGCAAGATAGATTTTCCGGTAAGTTTAGACCCCAAAGGTACACGCGGAACATCCGTTTCGGAAAAATATAAAGAGTTTGTCAAAAGCAATTTTATTATATGCGTAGATAGCGATATTGAGTATTTGTATGATGAGAACGCTTGGTACAGAAATAACTTTATCTTTGATACGATTGTATATAGCAAAGAGAATTTTCAATGTCATCATGTAACGCTGAATGAAATTTGTAAAGACCTGACAAGTAAGACTTACGACTTCCAATCTCTATTTCAAGGAATATCTAAGTCCATAGTTGACGTGTTTTACTTTTGGCTTTTTTTCAAGAAAGAGGGAAGAGTTGGTTATTTGAATAATAAGATACTCGGAGAAATTTTGGACTTTAAAGGAATAGACTTTGACCAAATCGGAGACGAGGATAAGATTATTGCAACTATCAAGCAAAGAGCAAACAATGTCTTGGATTCACTCAAAGTAAAGATGAATAAAAAGTGGGAATGGTATGAAAATGCCATTCAATATGACATTCCAGAAATTAAACAAAGTCTAAATCAACAATCTATTCGAGAAGAAGACATCTTGCTATTTTGTTACGGTCATGCTGTTATGAATAATTTTGTTGAGCCTTTCATGGATAAGGTAATTGAGTTACTAAAAGAACAGAAAATCGAAGAAGTCAAAGAAAAACTCGGCAGTGCTTCGGGCGAAAATTTACAAAATACAATTAGTCGAATTGAGAACATTTCACAGCAAAATATGCAAACAAAACTAACAGATAGTTTCAAATATTTGATATACAACTCACAGTATTGTAAGGAAATGGAAGCGATTAAAGAGAAATTGCAGAGTCAATTGAGTTAATTCAAAAGCATTTCAAATTTATCAAAATTCATAAAATACATGTTCAAAAATCATTCAAAACCATGAAATTAGTTCTATTTTCAATTATCTCACTTGTAATCGCGTTCTCATTTTTTGCTTGCAAAGCAAAAAAAGATATTACACAAACCGTTGAAGAAAAAGCGATTTCTACCAATCCAATTTTATCCTTTTGTAATTGTAAAAACAGCAAAGGCTTGACCATAGAGGAATATGCCATACAGGAAAGCAAAAAGGCAGGTGTATCTATGGAAGAATATACAGAAAATTTCGACTTGGTTTTAACTCCTGATAGTTGGTTGTTGAAAGATTTTATTGCCGATCCTGTTTTTATGGAAACCGCCACATCAACGCTTAAACAACTTGGGAATGAAGGTGTTTTCGCAGATAAAGAAACGATGGAACAGAGCATGAACGAATTAAAAGAAAAGCGTCCAATTTGCGGGAGAGCGTTTATTATGATGATTACCGGAGTCGTAGGCTCGCCAAAGGAATAAATGTTATTGATATTGGACTTTGGATAAAATGGGAATTAGGAAATTGGGAAATTCGGTTTAAACTGTAACTCATTGATAATAAATTTTATTAATAAAATAAAAGACAAGTTTATCTCAAGTACCATAGTAGTTGACACTACAAAGCCACTTTTCAGCTATCAGCATAGCGATAGAGTTATGTCAACGGAAGTTCATTGACAGATTAGCCATTATTGATTGAGTTGGTTTATGCCAATCTCCGT
>CALIZI010000153.1 GCA_938028705.1 uncultured Saprospiraceae bacterium
CAGGATGCGCCGCTTGCCGTCTTTGGTGGTGATGATGCGGAGCAAATCCGTCTCTTTTTCAATCGTGATTTGAAGCTTGGGTTCGAGTACTTCTATCTTGACGATATCTAAGCCGAGATACTTGCCCACCAAAGGGAGTATGACCGCTTCTACATTCTCTTTGGCAATTTTATCGTATTTGTTCCCTTCTTGTTTGTGTGGTGACATCGTACAGGTAAAGATACGAAAAAAAAACTTGACAACGGACAATTTTTACGGTAAACGGTGGACGTGACGGTGAACGGTCATTTTGCGGTAGAGACGCGATTAATCGCGTCTCTACGGTGGTGCGGATTATCATTTCCTAAGCCACTTCAATACAACGGCAGAATGACCTTAAAAAACAAAGAAGGTCTAAACGGATTATCATTTCCTAATCCACTTCAACAAGCGGTATTTTACCGTGAATTCTGAAAATATGACGCTAGATCACAACACCCGCGACTGAAAACCCATCAAATCCACCCCACGAATAGTCTGATTATTTTTAGTCAAATTGCAAACAGCGATGTGTGAACTGTCATTATGTGTAAAGTGTATTTCGTACAAGTCATCTTTTCCGATAACCTTTTCTACGTGGCTGTTTTTCCATTTCAGGATGTGTTCATACATTTCCCAAGTATCCTCAGAGTAATCGCGCACATTATCGGAAGTAAAAATAACGCTACCAAGTAACACATTGATTAAGAACAAAGTATGCTGCTGTTGAAGATTTAATTTTTGCTTTTCTTTTCGCAAAATAAACACATCGGGGTCATTATAAAAAGCCCTGCCATTGAGCTGCCAACGCCCTAGAGTGCTACGCAAAGAAAGTATGGTAGAGACCCGCTCGCGCCCACGCAACCACTTCAATAGTTGGTGTTCCCAACGGGTGTGTACGTCCGCACCTATACGACAATAATCCACCAAACCAAAGGATGAACCCAAAGGTACACCGCAGCCCAATATCAGTTTTTCGCCCACCACATTACGTAAAAATCGCATAGCTTCGTGCATCACCTGACCGCGTGTTTTGTTGGGCGGCGGGGCAAGTGCTACGGCATAGAGGAAGTCGAGTTTCACCATATCGTAATTCCATTTGTTGAGTACGGTGAGGAGGGCATTCATTACATAATCCTGTACTGCTTTATTATAAAAATCGAGTGCGTAAAACCAACCACTCCACAAAGGATTCCACCCCGCACGGACGGGTTTTCCGGTACGGTCTTTCAAAATCCAGTCGGGGTGCTGTCGGAAAAGTTCCGATTTTTGTTCGCAGATAAAAGGCGCAAGCCATATTCCGGCTTTATAATTTTGCTCATGTATTTTCCGACAAATATGTGCCATACCATTCGGAAAATTGGCTTTGACGGAAAGCCAGTCGCCGATGTGTGTTTGGTAGCCGTCGTCAATTTGAAAAATATCTATTGGCAGTTGTTTTTCGGAAAAAGCGGACAAATTATCCAGTATAATATCTTCTGAAATATCGGTATAATAATGATACCAACTTGTCCAACCGACGATGGGTTTTGCTTTGGGTGCTGCGATATTGGCGAGCTTGAAGTAATTATCAAATTGTTGATTATCAGTACCTTGTCCGATGTAAATATCCAATGCGGGGTAGGAGTGAGTTAGTTCTAAACCTGCACAATCTTTTTCGATATAGAGTTCGTCTTTGGAGGTGTTGTGGCGGAAAAGCGTATAGCCTGTCAACTCACTTAATGAGCCGGCTAAGTGTATTTCTTCGCCTGTACGCATATAGGTATATGACCATGAGTGCAGGCAGCCTTTTCGGTTGGGATATGTACAAAAATCATAGTCACCGAAAGTACCTATCCGGTTTTGTACAAAAGAGCGAATGGGGGTGATTTTATCATTGATATTAAATTCACGACTTTCCGTCCACGATTGAAAACCATTGCAAAAAACACGTTCATCGGCTTGGTAAGGATGATATAATTCGATGGCAAGATAGTCAATCGCAATGGTTTGTTTGGGATGAATAGTGAGCTGCAGACGCTGCCCGTCCTCTACTTCTTCCACTGAAAAATCAACATACAATTCCTCCTCAAATACTTTTTTTCCCGCAAGTATTTCTACTGTTTTATGATGATATTTTAATATGGCTCTTTGTACTCGCATACAACAAAGTTAATCTGTTTATTGATAAATCATTCATCAATTCATTAGTTTATTTGTAGCTCATCTTTAAATGCAATATTAGCATGTTTCAATAAAATTATAACTGACGTTACGCAGTAACGTGTCCGCAATCCGCAGTTGAACGCGAGTTTGTTTCACCTTGGGCTACAGACTGAGAACGGGTAAACTGCGGACAATTTTAGTAAAAACACAGCCGGACATCCAAATCAAGCGTTTTGCATAAGATCAGATTATAAGATAGTAAATTTGAACGAAAATCGTTATTTAGTCGTATTTTTTTAATAAAAAATTTCTCATTTATTAATAAAAAATCTGTTTTGTAAAGTGTAACTAATCAGCTATGTTATCGTCTTTAATAAAAAAACACACTCCTATCCCTACAAGACTGCCTTGTCACAAAAACATGTAAAATAGTATCATACAATGACTATTTTTCAATTGTTTTTTGCAGTAAATTAATTCACTATAATTTTTTTATAAATTTTTTTTTTTAAAGTATAGAAAAGTCTGTCAACCTTTTCTGTAAATATACCGTCTTACTAACATACTTGACTAAAAATCAAGTGTGTAATTAATCACGTTATCAAGGGCTAAACTAACATTCAAATGACATTTTATACATTTTATATATCTGGCATATCCACAAAGAGTTGTTTTTTTAAACACTATTTGGTGTTAGTATGCTGCTTATTTTTGGCAGTTATTGTTGAAGGGCAAGTCACTGAAATAGAATTTAGTGTAGAGAGAGGGTTTTATGATAGCCCTTTCACAGTAGCCTTGGAAGCGGATGACCCTTCGGCAACTATTCGTTATACGACGAATAACACGAAGCCCGGCACAACATCAGGAACAATATATACCGGACCCATCAATATTTCTAATACTACTTCTATTCGTGCCATTGCTTATACGGGAGCTAGTGCCACTCCGGTCAATACGCATACTTATATTTTTTTAGATGATATTATTACAGCATCTTATATGGAAAATAATATCACCAATAGCGCGACTTATGGTCCGCAGATGCGCGATGCTTTACTGGCGATTCCTACGATTTCATTGGTTTCAAATGATCTTGACTCCAATAATTCGATTGATACTGAAGTAGAGACTTCCGTAGAAATGTTTTTTCCTGATGGTACATCGGCATTTCAGGTGCATAGTGGGATACAGACTTGGGGTGGTAGCCCAAGCAATCTCAAAAAGCATTATCGTTTAGAATTTAAAAGTATTTATGGTACATCAAAATTAAAATATCCGGTATTTGATGATGACGGTTATGATTATCCTATACCTGCGGTCAATGAATTTAATAAATTACTGCTCAGAGGTGGTAGTCAAGATGCTTTGAATTGTGAATATTGTGATGAATCGCAAGCCCAGTTTGTCCGCAACCGTTTTATTTGGGATGTACAGATGGAAATGGGCTACCCTGCTCCGCACGGACGCTTTGTACACGTGTATGTAAATGGTGAGTACATGGGGCATTATCACCTCATGGAACGCCCTGACGAGGCATGGTATGAATCATATTATTTTCCTGAAAAAATGCGGGAGCAAGTTGAGGTTCGTAAAAGTGATGAATACTGGAATGAACCTGAATCACCTACTTTTTACAGTCAGATGGTATCGGCGGGTTATGATGAAGATTATATAGACAAACAGCAAGCGGCGGATTATGCCATTTTGAATGACTACGGAGCTAACTTTGACTGGGGAACCAATCACAATAATCTTGGTGGTGCCGACCCTGCTTCCGGTAATGGCGGTTACAAATTTGTTGTATGGGATTTTGATATGACGCTCGGAAATCCCGGTGTATTCGGTAGCACTTATGGTTCTTTGGTGAATTTTAATAGCCTAAATAATACCGGACCTATACCTAATAGCGTAAATAGTGATACAGAATTTAAAGTGATGCAAGGCGACAGAATGGAATGTCACTGCTTCAATGATGGTGTACTGACTCCCGCCGTTTTGGATGAAATGTATATGAAACGTGCCAATCAGGTACAATTGCCCCTGATTGCAGAATCGGCGCGGTGGGGTAACAAAACTTTCAACCCGCCTACGAGCCATATCCCAAAATCGAATTGGGATGTCAATGATGAATGGATTACAGAACGACAAGATGTCAGAAATAACTATTTTCCTAATCGTACCAATAATCTACTGAATTATTACCAAAATGCCGGACGCTACCCAAATACCCAAAGTGTTCAATTCAGTCAATTTGGCGGCGAAGTCAATTCCGGTTATCAATTGGCACTCTCCAATCCAAATGCCGGTGGAACGATTTATTATACTACTGACGGCTCTGACCCACGTTTGGAAGGTGGTAATATATCCGGCTCTGCACAGGTATATAACGGACCGATTACGATTGCCGGACCAATAGAAATTCGTGCGCGTGTACGGAGAAACGGTAATTGGTCTGCCATGTGTCCGCGTCGCTTTTATGTGATACAAGACCGTTCCCCACTTGTCATCAATGAAATACATTACCATGCAGACAGTATTTGTCGTAATGTAGATTGGAACGAAACAGAATACCTCGAAATTAAAAATACAGGTAATACCACACTCAATTTGACCGATTGCAGATTCTCTTCGGGAATTACTTACACCTTTCCTTGGAATGCTACTATTGCACCCGGACAATTTATTATACTCGCTGAAAATGCTGCCATATTTCAGCAGGAATTTGGCTTTATACCATACGACCAATACAAAGGTGAACTCAGCAACGACGGTGAGACGCTTATCTTAGTAGATTATAAAAATGAAGTCATAGACAGCGTCCAATTCAACGACCAAAACCCCTGGGACGAAATGCCGGATGGTAATGGTCCTTCGCTCGAACTGCGCCACCCTTCACTCGATAATGCCGACCCCTTAAATTGGTTCCGCTCCGACCAAGCCTGTGCAGGTACACCCGGACAAGAAAACAGTCGCCTTTGCGCTACACCTGCCACTCCGATTATTATTAATGAAATAAATTATAATTCAAATAATGATATAACAGACCCCGGCGATTGGGTTGAATTGTACAATCCCAATAATACGGCAGTCGATATTTCCGCTTGGGAATTTTATGATAATGATAATCAATTTATTATTCCCATCGGTACAATTATACAGCCCGACGAGTATTTGGTCTTAATTGAAGATGAAATCATGTTTACGGGTATATTTCCACACCTGACCAATTACATAGGGGATTTTGCTTTTAATTTAAGTAAGAAAGGGGAGCGCATTAGTTTGTTTGATACGAATAAATGTATGTCCGATTATGTCATATATAATGACAAAGCACCTTGGCCCACCGAGCCTGACGGTGGCGGACCAACCCTGTCGCTTATCAATCCTTATAATGGAGCCGACAACAGTTTGCCCGCTTCGTGGGAGTCCTCCTCAGCTATCAATTCTGCCTATGGCACACCCGGACGTATCAATGAGGCTTGTCAAGAAACAAATATTGTTACGCCGTCATTGGTCTGTGCTACTGTGCCGGCTTTGTTTACCGTTGCCAATCCCGATCCAAATCTCACCTATAGTTGGTTCTTTTCGGGAGGCAATCCGAATTTTTCTGATACAGATTCTACCATCGTAACATGGAACAATTCAGGTACCTACAATGTCCAGTTGATTACCAAATATTACGAATGTACTAAAGTATATAATTATCCGATTACGATTGATTGTACCGTTTCAGATATTTATACCACGCCCGAAGATGTGGTACTCAACGATCTAGTGTCTAATACCACACCGACTTCAACCAATAATTTAATATCAGGCACTACCAACGGCACTATTGTATTTAATCCCGATGGTAGTTTCACATACACGCCCGATCCCGAATTTTCCGGAATGGATAATTTTATTTATGAAACTTGTGATGTAGTAACAGTATCAGATACTACTGTGTATTCTTCTATCAAAAATTATTTAGGACAAGTCAATTCAGGTGCTAATGATGTAGAAGAAAATGCTGCGGACGGTGCTATTGAAGCCACTAGTACTGATCTTGATTTAATGTTGGATGACGGAGATGCTTACACCACCATCGGAGTACGAATTACCAATGTCAATGTACCTACAGGTGCAGTCATCACCAATGCTTACCTGCAATTTACGGCAGATGAGGCACAATCAGTTACCACCAATCTGAGCATTAATGCCGAAGCTGTGGGGAATGCCTCCGCTTTTTCCAATACCGCTTACAGTCTAAGTTCAAAAACACCTACCAATGCCACATCCAATTGGAACAATATTCCCCCTTGGACAGTGGGCAACACTTATAATAGTACAGATATTAGCAATGTAATACAGGAAATTATTGATAGAGGAGATTGGGCAAACGGCAATGCGATGACCTTCCTCATAGAAGGAACCGGCAGAAGAACCGCCGAAAGTGCTAATGGTGTAGCAGCATCTGCACCAAAATTATTTATTGATTATGAAACAGTGGATTCTATCGTTATCAATCCGATAACAACCGGCACTTGTATTCCTTCTTTAGTAGAAATTAATATTACACCGGTCAATGACCAACCTACCGCCCTAGATGACAGCAATACGACTAATGAAGATACCTCTGTCAGTGGCAATGTGCAGTCAAATGACAGTGATGTAGAAGACCTTAGCTTGACTTCTACCGTTGTTACGCCACCTGCCAATGCTAATGTTACCCTCAATGCTACCGGCGCATACACCTACACGCCCGATCCTGATTTTAATGGTACAGATACCTTTGAATATCAAGTCTGTGATATGGGAACACCCGTAGAATGTGATACGGCAACTGTAACCATTACCGTCAATTCAATCAATGATGCACCTATTATATTGGATGATGCAGAAACGATAATAGAAGATAATATTTTAAATGGTGATGTATCAATAAATGATAGTGATGCAGAAGGAGCATTGATGTATAATGCCGTTCCTGTGACACCACCTGCTAACGGCACACTTAGTCTCAATAGTAATGGTAGCTATGTCTATACGCCTAATGCTGATTTTAATGGTACGGATAGCTTTGAATATGAAGCCTGTGATAGCGGAACTCCTGTTTTATGTGAAACAGCTACGGTGACAATCACCATCACGCCAACTCCTGATGCACCCATAGCTGTTGATGATAACTTTAGCACCAATGAGGAAGTTACCATTACCCGTAATATCACCAGCAATGATATAGAACCTGACGGCGAAAATCTTATACTTAATACCAGTTTCGTTACACTTCCGGCGAATGGTTCGGCATTCTTACTTGGTAGTGGATTTTTATCTTATACTCCAAATACGAACTTTTATGGTACAGACATTGCCGAATATGAAATTTGTGATAACGGAAATCCTGTTTTATGCGATACCGCAACGATTACCATAATCGTCAATCCGCTTCCCGATGCCCCGATAGCCGTTGACGACAGTGCCACCACACCCGAAGACACACCACTCAACGGTGATGTTTTGGTCAATGATATAGAACCCGACGGCGATAATCTTATTGTCAGTACACCGCCTTTGGCATCACCTTCTTTCGGAACATTGGTACTCAATTCCAATGGTACATACACTTATACACCAAGTACCAATTTTAACGGAACAGATAGTTTTGAATATGAAGTTTGCGATGATGAAAACCCTGCCCAATGCGATCAGGCAGTTGTTACCATCACGATATCAAACGAAAATGATGCGCCAATAGCCATAGACGATACACCAACGGTCAATGAGGATAATATATTGACAGACAATGTATTAAATAACGATAATGACCCCGAGGGTAATGCTATGATAGTGGACACTTTACCGATAACAACGCCAGTCAACGGTACATTGGTCCTCAATTCTGACGGTTCGTACATCTATACGCCTGACCCCGACTTTTTCGGTACAGATAGTTTTGAATATCAGGTCTGCGACAACTACGCACCGCCTGCTTGTGATACCGCTACTGTCACCATTAGCGTCATTAATGTCAATGATGCACCGATAGCAGTTGTGGACACTATGCACATGTTTGCCAATGGCAGTTTGCAATACAATATCCTTTTGAATGACAGCGATATTGAAAACGACAACCTTACGGCAATGACGACTCCAATGGCAGTACCACTCAATGGCGTACTCACCATCCAGCCCAGTGGTAATATTGATTATGCACCCGATCTCAACTACATCGGCACAGAACAATTCACCTACGAAGTATGCGATAGCGGCAATCCGACAGCGTGTAGCACTGCCGATGTGGTCATCATTATTGAACCGGATTGTATTGATATTCAAATTTCCCTATGGATGGAGGGACCTTATAATCCGACAAATACAGAAATGACAACGACACTCAACGCCAGAGGCTTACTGCCCGGACAAACTCCCGCAAGCAATCTTGTTACGCCTACACCTGCCGGACAGCCCTACAATCGCGCCCCTTGGAACTACGCCGGAACAGAAGGTGCAACTTGGACAGATGCCGACTATACCGCAGATGTCGTAGATTGGGTCTTGGTTGCTTTCCGAACCGGAACTACACGAAGCACAGAAATTGCCAAAACTGCCGCACTCATTCACCAAGACGGTACTATCAGTTTCCCAAATCGGTGTGCTTTGACTTCGGGAACGGGCGTTGATTCTGTCTATATTCTTGTAGAACATCGTAATCACATAGGAGTAATGTCACCTCAGCCCATTTCGATTACGAATGGCACCCTTACTTACGATTTCCGTACAGCAGACAGTTTCAGAGACCCCACTAGTTTTGGACAAAAACAACTGCCGACAGGTGAATGGGCGATGTATGGAGGCGATATTAATCAAAGCGCAGATATCACCAGTTATGACATCAACGGTCAGGATAAAACGATATGGGTAGCAGAAAACGGGATATTTGACAATTATCGGGATAGCGATATTAATATGGACAGCGACATTACCGGTGCCGATAAAATCCTTTGGTTTCAAAACAACGGTATCTCATCAAGAGTACCTAAATAAAAACATAGAACGGCACTTCCAGCCTGTTCCTCGCAAAACATCAACGTCATTCTTCACCATGAGGAATGACGTTTTTTTTGTGCATTTTTGGTAAAGATCTGTAATGATTACTTTACAGGTTGAACGGGAACTCCGTAATGACTGCTTTAGCTGTCAAGTGGAATGAAAAACATATTTATAAATTATTGTTTTTAAATTTATTACATATTCAACTTGGGTTAAAATAATAATCTACTTGACAGCTTTACAGGTTGACCGCGAATACTGTAATGACTGCTTTAGCTGTCAAGTGAAATGAAAGTGTATTTATAAATTATTGCTTTTGAATTTATTACAAATTAAAATAATAATCTACTTGACAGCTAAAGCAGTCATTACGGAGTTTCCGTCCAGCCTGCTTTAGCTGTCAAGTAAAACAAAAATTTATTTGTAAATAATTGTTTTTAAAATAATTATAAATTAAGATAGTGACACACTTGATAGCTAAACAGGCTGGTCGCGAATACCGTACAGGCGACTTCAGTCGCCATGTGATTGTAAATTTTTATTTATAAAAATTTGTAAAATAGAAATTTACGCATTTTTATTATTGTGACATGGCGATTGAAATCGCCTGTACGAGTTTCCTGTCAGTCTGTAAAGCAGTCATTACAGTTTACACTCGATTAAAATTAATAATTAAAAAATATTTTTAATTTAAATGGTTGCACTGAAATAAGTAAAAAATAGATGCTTCGTATGTATTTATAAAATCAATATTTGATATATGCGATTAACAAGTTCATTGACATAAGACGTTTCATATAGCGTGTCATCGGCAAAAATCTCGAAAAAGGGTT
>CALIZI010000154.1 GCA_938028705.1 uncultured Saprospiraceae bacterium
ACTATGCGCCTTTTTCGGTTTGGGGGAAGGTTTGTTGTTACAAATAGTGCCGTTCCGATAGCTATCGGAATGCGACTATAAACAACTGATAATCAAATTTTTATAATTTCATTTTGAGCGGACAATTTAGAACTGCGCCCATCGCCATGTAAAAACAATTTACAAAATATTCATTTTTAGCTTTTTATAAATAAAAATATCACATATGGCGATTAAAATCGCCTGTACAAAATACCGCAAAAAGATTACAAATTAAAGATTTGTCCTGCACCCTTCATGTTCAATTTGTAATTTTTAATTTGGCGAACACATTGTATTTAGTTTTGGTGGTGTCTTAAATCCGTTGATTTACTTATCTTTGTCCAAAAAAATTAAAAATTCATTATCAAGAAATAGTCTGCCCTGATTGCGACGGTAAACTGATAATAGTTACAATTAATTCTTGTCAAAAGTATAAAAAATAAAGAAATATCTGCCTAAAATTCAATTTTTTTATCTAAAAAAAACCGTAGTTTACCATATTTTTTTCAGTAATTAAATTAATTAAAAAGAATAAAATACTGTTTGTTGAATAAATGCAGAATAAAATTACTAAGAAGAAAAATTGCATTAAAAATAATTTAATATTATTTATTTTACAAAATAAAAGAAATTTGGCTCATGTAGGAAATTAGGTGGAATTTATGGTATTAGACTTTGGACAGAGGAAATTGGGGAATGGGTGCGATTCGTTTTTGTACCCACTAATATTCTTGATTATCGATATTTTACGAATGTTAAATTAACCTAACAATATTATATTTTAAAAAAATAATAATGTATTTATGTTTAGGATGGAATATTTTTTCCGAATTTGGGCTAAAACTCGTCAGACATTTTCAAAATCTACCGATGAACTCATATTTTCCGACAAAGTTTAAATGTCAGACGAGTTTTAGCCCAAATTCAAGCCCATTGGACTTTGGACATTTTGGGAATTAGGAAATTGGAAAATTAGGTTTAAATCTGTAACTTATTGATAATCAATTAGATAAATTTTATTATGACTATGCTTCTAACGTTGTAAAAAGCTAATAGTCAGAGAATTACAAAGTGTTGTGGTTCAAGTTATTGTGAAAAACTATGAACTATGAGCTAACAACTATAAACTGATAGCCTTTATTATCAAAATAAAACATGTAATTAATTATTTTTTAATCTTAATAAAAATGAAACAACTGATAACCAATTACTTACGATTTAAAACCAAATTCCCAAATTCCCAAAATGTCCAAAAACCAATTACTTAGGCACCCGCGAAGAAATCCCGTTATTATCAAACCAAATAGACTTATCTGTACCATTGACATCACCATCCAAATTGAAATCTGTAAGTTGATAATAATCAAATTTACCATTATCGCCTACCCATATTGATTTATCGCTTCCGTTAATATCGTAGCTTTGTACATCTGCCGTCTGATTGCCATCACCTGCGTACATGCACCATACGCCGGAAGGAAGGAGTTTCTGTCCGTAGCTTGTCGGGTCTTTATAACTATCGGTAGTCCGAAAATCGTAAGCAAACAGAAAGTCGCTAATGGGAACAGGATTTGGCGACATCACACCAATATGATTACGATGTTCCACAACAACATACAAGGAATCAGCCCCCAATGTAACAGATAAGGCGCATCGGTCAGGAAAACTCACACGACCATCTTTGTGCAACAAGGCGGCAGTTCTGAGCACTTCGGTATTTTTGGCTATACCTTCCCGAAAAGAGACCAACAACCAATCCACTACATCAGCAGCGTAGTCTGCGTCCGTCCAATTTGCGCCTTCAAAACCATTATAATTCCAAGGGGCAGGATAGTAAGGATGTCCGGCAGGCGTAGGCGTAGCGAGTGGACTTACCGGAGTTTGTCCGGGCAGTAAGTGGCGGTTGCTATTGAGTGTGGTTGTCATTTCACCCGTACTTGAATTGTATGCGCCTTCGAGATACGCATGTAGTTCAATATCAATACAAGATTGCTCCGATATCAAGACGACCTTCGTAGTATCGCAAGCCGAAGGACTACCTGTATCGCAGACCTGATACATGACTTCCTCCGTACCTACGAAATCCAAATCAGGCGTGTAAGATATGTAGCCGCTTTGCAAAATAAACAGTTTTCCGTTGATATTGATATTGGACAGCGGATAGGCAGCGAGTGAGTTATTCTCCACATCACTATCATTACCGATGACATAAGATATAAGTTTTTCACCGGCTAAAGTCCGCATGGTATCGGGCGTAGCTACGGGGGCATCATTAATGGGCGTGATGCTTATCGTTACGGTTGCCTTTGGGCAAGGAATAATGGTAGGTGAACATAAATGATACTCAAAACTATCCGCACCGCTAAAGTTCAAATCGGGAAGGTAGCTAAATGTACCGTCATTTTGTAAAGTAAGCGTACCATGATTGGGTAGCGTATTAGCCACTGTAAATAAATCAAGTCCATTGACAGGAAAATCATTATCCATTAAATTTCCTGTCAATATATTATCTTCATCAAATCTATAATAATCAAACTTGGCTCTTATTCCAGGCGGCGGACAAGCCTCACCCAATCCTATAACGACAGGTTCGCTAATGGCTGTTCCGCAAGGCGTAGTGACTTCGCAGATATACGTGCCGGATTCGTCCACCATAATAGTGGCGGTGGCTGCGCCGTTTGACCAAAGGTAGGCACTGCCTGTGCGGGGTACAGAAAGTTCGGTTTGTTCTCCGTAGCATATTTCAGTTGCGCCGTTGACGGATATGGCGGTAGTAGGAGGGGGGAGGTCGGCAGGGTCGGTTTGTTTGGTGAGGGTAATTGGTGCGACCATGATATTGTCTGTTTTGTTTTCTTCCAGTAAATAATTGTTCGGGTCTATCTGAACCACGACCATATAATCACCATTGCAAGTATTGTCGGGAATCTCGACAGACATACCGCTGAGGTTGTGGTAATAAATATCCGTCCAACCACAGCTAATACCTTGATTGCTTGTACCGCAGGAATATGTGCCGCCGCCCAAACCATAATTTGGTGCATCGATGGTCAGCCTGTTGTTGTCATCATCGCGGCAATGCCCGTCATAATATTCGCAACTGCCATAATCCATCAGACAAAAACCGAGTTTGGCACCTTGCCCCACAATCGTCCATTTGAGCGGGTCGGGTTCGCCGGGGTCAGGGATGCGAAGGGTATAAATGCCCCAATCGTCAAAATGTGAATGATTATGGGTGGGGTGGTAGGTCATCGTACCTGCCCAACGGTCTATGAAACTCATGTCATTGCCCGTTTTTTTATAAATGCGTTGTTGGACAAGTTGCCTAGGCGTACTGCCATCAGGGCAGACGTTAATACTAGTATTAAAAAGTGTATCCGTACCACAGACAAAATTATTGGTGGCAATGACGCGGAGCGGTCCATGCCCTACGTTGGGTGTGGAAACAGAGACGCGCAGCAAATTTGCATGTTCAGGATTGCTATACGGGTCAACGAGCAGGTCGTAAGCCACCTTGATATTGGGCAATAACAGACAATCCGTACTGCCATCTTCACAGACACAACCTGTGGCATCGTCAACAGTACAAGGTTGAGCGATGAGAAATAAGGGAATAGCAAGAAAAAAGAAAATAGTTAGATATGACTTCATAGTTTAATGTTTTGATATGCTTCTTTGGACGTTGTAAAGATACATAATGGTACACTAGTACAGGCTGCTTTAGCTGCCTATATATGTTATTTAAATGTAAAATGTAAAATAATAAATTTAAAATGTAAAAGTGTCGATAGTGTGTGATTTATTTATTATTAAAAATTAATTATAAATATTTTTTATTATAAAATAATTTAAAAATACCCTTACTGTAGTGGAATCATAAAATTAAAATAATAACTTGACAATGTCATGTTCGATTTTTATTTAATATAGTTGGCATTTTGCTCTTGAATTTGGGCTAAAACTCGTCAGACATTTTCAAAATTCACCGATGATGTCATATTTTTCCTGCAAAGTTTAAATGTCTGACGAGTTTTA
>CALIZI010000155.1 GCA_938028705.1 uncultured Saprospiraceae bacterium
TGTTTGTGTTTAACATGGGATATTTTTTCCGAATTTGGGCTAAAACTCGTCAGACATTTAAACATTGCTGGAAAAATATGACATCATCGGTGAATTTTGAAAATGTCAGACGAGTTTTAGCCCAAATTCAAGAGCAAAATGTAAACTATATTAAATAAAAACCGAACATAACATTGTCAAGTTAATCAAGAAACACTGAATATCCAATTTGGCGAACACATTGTTAACATGATGTATCATATTTACTTCACTTTTGCGAAAGGAACAGGCTGGCTAAACCGTCCGTTTTCACCTTCGATAGTCATGTAGTAAGTGGCTTGTGCTAAAGTGTTGACATCAAGGTCAATAAAGTTTGTGCCGAAGAATATGTCAGTAGCTTTTGTCAAAACTGTTCTGCCAATATTGTCTGTAACAACAATTTTAGCAGTTTCTTGGTCAAGGCTGCTGTTGACGCGAATGTTTAAGGTATTTCTCACCGGATTCGGGAAGATGTCTGAAACAGATACCCCCGAAGCACAGTCAGCAGTGACCAATATAACCTCAGAATATTCAGATGAACCGTCAAAGTCAACGATGTGCAAACGGTAGTAGTTGTTGGCGGTCAATTGCTCGTCGGTGTATGTATAAGTACGCTCTACCTGTGACTCACCCGCTGCATCTACTCTGCCCAATACACTGAAATCATTACCGTTGGCACTTTGCTCTACGCTGAAATGACTTACATTAGTTTCAGTAGCTGTAAGCCATGTGAGTACCGCACGGCAGTCATCTTCTATGCCTTTGAATGTAACTAACTCTACGGGAACTACACATCCTACATAACCAAAGTCGTAAGAAGCCCACTGATTTTCGTCATTTGGATCAGGCATCATCGCTACATCTGTCCAACCTTGACATATTAAGGCATTTACACCAAAATGGTAGTCACTGTCCTCTAAATCTGTGGCACTAACCGCATCTATAGTAGTGGGTACTTGATCATTACCAAACCGGACACCCGGTAGAGGATCGGCTACAATTGTATATGTTGGTTGTCCGAATCCTCCACTTGCAGCATAATTTTCATCAAAAAGAAGATTTCCAAAACAGTAGAAACCATTTGCGTCAGTAGTAGTCACTAATGTAACAACATCATTGGCTGGCGACGGATAGGTAATTATCAAAGTTACTTCTACACCCGGCATACCCGGCTCTCCGAAATCTTGGATACCATTATGAGTCAATGGGCTAAGGTTACCACTATAATCATACCATGCACGATTACCAATTTTAGCAGGTTCTACATAGTATCCGAAGTCAGCAGTCAGGTTATCTATCGGATTACCGCCACCAAGTGGGATAGCATAAGTATCGGTCTGGCTATTATCATTGAAGAATGTTGTACCAAGGCTGTGCCAATATCCTTCTAATATATTAGCCTCATCAGTTACATCAACAATGTAGTTAACTCCTGCACCCTTACCTGTTGGCAAGTTCGGAAACAAGTAATTACCGTTAGCATCTGTTACGGTGTTGGCTACGAGCGGTTCACCCGGATCGACTAGACCATTAGCGTTAAGGTCATGGTACAAGTCGATAGTAACGCCTTCGATACCCGGCTCGTCATCGTCAGTACCCGATATACCGTCAGGTCCGAATGGTCCGTCGTTTATACCATCAGCATCATTATCCAACCATATTAAGTTACCAATGGCACCCGGTAAAACAGAAGGCTCATAACCATAGTCTAAAGTCAAATCAATACCGTCAGCATCTTGCGACAAATCAGTAGTAGAAGAGCCGTCAAGTGTACCGTCAGAATCTACCGTTTGTACAACACCCGAAGGCAATGTACTTGGTTCAACCGTTGTGCTGTAAGTAGCAGTCGGGTCTAATCCGGGGAAGTAGTAATGACCATTTTCGTCAGTTACTGTAGATGAAATTACTGTACCATTACCATCGTGTAAGTCAACTACAACACCTTCGATGCCTTCTCCCGTATCGAGTATACCATCCTGGTCATAATCAAGAAATACAGTATCGCCGATAAGACCTTCGCCCGGATCTTGTCCTACAGGTGTATAACCAAAGTCTTGGGCTAAGTCGTCAGCAGGCAATGAAGACAAGGAAGACATTTCATCGTTTCCACCGTCAGGGTCGCCACTGTTCACCAAGTTGCCCAATACATTATCTGTATCTGTCACCATTACAGCATATCCCGCATTTGGTAATCCGGGGAATAAGTATTGACCGTTTTCGTCAGTAGTTGTTGTTGCAATGGGATTTCCATTTTGATCTAAAAGTGCTACTGTAACACCTTCAATACCCGCCTCACCCGGATCTTGTGTACCATTTGCATTCGGGTCAAAGTAAACTGTATCACCAATGTCATTCGCAGCAGGATCATTATAACCGAAATCCATTAACAAAAAGACATCACCCGGCGCGAGTACCACTGATTCACCCATATTGTCGGGATTTGTAGCGGGAGCAGCGTAGTCGTCAGGATCACCTGTTTGCGTCAAGTCCGCAAGCGGAGCAGAGTTCCCATCTACTACGATAGCGTAAGCACCTGCCGGGAGGTTGAAGAAAATATAAGAACCATCCGGCTCAGTTACAGTAGAACCTGTACCTGTGATGCCGTTTTGGTCAATAGCACCTATGACCGGTGCATCTTTGACACCATCACCATCCGAATCGTAAAATACTGATACAGTAACACCGCCAATACCTGCCTCGCCCGGATCTTGTACACCATCGCTGTTGGCATCGTACCATATACGGTTGCCGATAGCTGTTGTGCCTTGATTGCCATTCGGGTCTTCCCATACGTAACCAAAGTCACCTGTCATATTTTCTTCACCATCACCAATAGTAATAGAGTATCCGTTTCCTGTCTGAGTTTGGTTGCCAAAATCAGCACCCGGTAGTAAGGTAGGATTAATTGTTTGACTCATACCTGAAGGTAAAGTTGCAATATTTACAAGAACATCATATTTACCTGCTGCAAGACCATCAAATAAGTAGCCGCCATTAGCATCGGTAACAGTAGTCAAAACCGTACCATCGGCAGGATTGGTCGCTGTAACAGTAACGCCTGCAATACCCGGCTCACCTGCGTCCTGAGTACCGTCAGCATTTTCGTCTATCCATACGTAGTTGCCAATAGCACCATCAGCATCGGACGGATTTTGTGCATAAGTATCGGTCGTAAAACCGACACAGATAAAGAGTATCAATAAAACTCCAAGACATTTCTGATGCCACAAAGAAGGTGACTGTACACCTATAAAACGTGTAAAGGTTAAAATTCTCATGATTGAATTTTTTTGTTTAAAAATTTTGATTTTAGGTAGAATACTTTGGACAAGGGTTAATCAGGCAATTAGTCAATCAGGTTAATTTGTTAATTATCAATATTTTAATAATATAAATTATTAATTTAAATAATTTTAAATAAAATTTGTTATTATTTAAAAATTAGTAAATTAATCTGATTATCTGTTCAGCCGATAGGCTTCTGTCCAAAATCTAATTAGGTAGATAGTACGGTAAAATACATTAACAAATATTCGTATGTATTTAATTTAGATAAATTCAATTGAGGTTTAGGAAGTAAAAAATGCTTTCAATAGATATTTCTTCAAAAACGAAAAAGGTCATTCTGTTTTTGTTTTTTTTCAAAATCTTTGACAAATTCTTCTAAGGCATAAAAGTAGTTGACATTGTTTCACGCAGAGAACGCAGAGTTCGCAGAGACTTGATGATTAACGCTCTGCGAACTCTGCGTTCTCTGCGTGATTTACTCAATTTGGAGCATTTGCTAAATCCTAAAAAGTGTCAACTACTTCGATAAACATGTCAAATCTTTTTTGATAAAAATTAAAAAAGGTATCAAAACAGTAAGTAGTATTATATATTTAAATATCATGTGTTTTAGATTTGCATTATGGGTAAACGATTAGATTATCCTTTACGCATTAAAGAATTTAGGACTTTATCGTATTCGCCTAAACTCCCGACAAGTGGTTTGATTATGTTACACGAAAATGTAAATGTGAGTAAGGTCAAATAAAGAATGATTTTTATTCTTGATATAATTTTTTGACATGTTTATCGAAGTAGTTGACATTTTTTCACGCAGAGAACGCAGAGTTCGCAAGAGGGTTAATCATTAAATCTCTGCAAACTCTGCGTTCTCTGCGTGATTACTCAATTTGAAGTGTTCACTGTATTTCTAAACATGCCAAAAGAAGGCTTTGTAAGTAAAATCAATTTACTCTTCGTTTTCTTTGCGTCAGTTCGATTTTCGTGACCTTTGTGGTTCAATATTTTTACATTCTACTCTTCATTTCACAAATAAAAAAAATGAATTTCCACGATTTAAGCATCAATACACCGTCGGGTCAATCGCTGAATATGGCTGATTACAAAGGCAAAGCTGTCTTGGTGGTCAATACGGCAACCAAATGTGGTTTGGCACCGCAATTTGATGAACTCGAACAACTGCATCAAAGCTATCAAGATGAGTTGGTCGTCTTGGGTTTTCCCTGCGACCAATTTGCCGGACAAGAACCGGAAACCAATGAAACGGTCGTTGAAGCCTGTCGTATCAATCATGGTGTCACCTTTCAACTCACCGAAAAAGTGCAGGTCAACGGCAGTAATACGCACCCGATATTCGAGTACCTCAAAGATGAACTCGGCGGCACATTGGGCAAGCGTATCAAATGGAATTTTACCAAATTCCTCGTCACGCCCGATGGCAAGCCATTCAAACGCTATGCACCGACCACCAAACCAAATAAGATAGAAAAAGACATTAAGAAAGTTATTAAACTGTAATGCAATTTGAATATATTAAATATAAATAAAACACTTCATTCTGAATTTGACCTAAAACTTGTCAGACATTTTTAAAATGTCTGACAAGTTTTAGGTCAAATTCAGCGCACATTTCCTATTTCAAATAAAAATATATTCTTATTTTTTAAAATTTAATATCATCAAGATAATACTACCGTTTTTTAAATTAATTTAAATTATTTTAAAATATATTTTATTTAAAATGAAATATTTATAAAATATTTTTATTGTAATAAATTATAAAAATGAAAAAAATCATCATAGCTGGAGCGAGCGGTATGGTCGGTGCTATCATTCAGCGTGAATGCCTGACTTCACCCGATGTGGCTAAGGTAACATCTATTGTCAGACGACCTTCGGGCATCACACACCCTAAATTGGAGGAAGTGGTACACACAGATTTTGCGAATTTTTCTAGCATAAAAAATCATTTTTCAGAACAAGATGTCGCACATTTTTGCATCGGTGCATATACAGGAGCAGTGTCTGATGAGGTATTCAAAAAAATTACGGTGGATTTCGCTTTATCCTTTGCCGATGCTGTCAAATCAGGTAGCCCCGATGCTACGATGTGCTTCCTCAGCGGTGCGGGTGCCGACCCTAAAGAAAAAAGCCGCGTCTCTTTTGCACGATACAAAGGCATGGCAGAGAACTACCTGACAGCTAAGGGATTTACCGCACTCAATATCTTTCGTCCTGCCTACATTTATCCGGTAGAAAAACGCAAAGAACCTAATTTAATGTATAGTATTTCCCGTAAATTGTATCCCTTGATGAAGCGTATATATCCTTCCGGAGCCATCACGTCGGAGCAACTCGGAACAGCGATGTTTACAGCCGGAATGACCGCCGCAAATCATGGTATATTGGAAAATGAAGAGATTAAAAAGATATTGATTCATTGATTCATTGTTCGATTGTCTTATTGTTGTGATGTACTTTGCTACGCAAAAAATAGTGAAACCAGATAGCAATTGAACAGTACGACTGTGAAGCTATAAAACAATGAAGCAATCGAACAATGAATCAATGATGCAGCACCTTCTCAAAAGCCCTGCATCGCATCGGCTGATAATCGAACTGTACATAACCTGTTGGTCTGTAACCCATTTTCCGGTAAAAATCTTGTGAACGCAGGTTATCCTCATAAGAATCCAAGCGAATAGCGGCATAGCCATGCTTGCGTCCGTACTCCTCTGCAAAGGTCATCAGCCGCTGTGCCAAGCCCTTACCCTGATGCGCCGGATGCACTGCCAAGCGATGTACGACCAGTATTTTTCCTTCATCACAATACCATGTAATGTCTTGATATTGAGTTTCTTGCACCTCATTAATTGTAAAAACTCCCCATATATTTTTCCCTTCACCGATATAGTATAATGCGCCTTGCTCAATATCTTTTTCAATATTTTCTTGTGTCGGATAATTATCATTCCATTGCAAAATGCCCTGTGATTTCATCTGCCTGATACATGCCCGAAAGACCGCCCGAATCGCTGATATGTGATGGTATGTTGCTTTTTTTATCATATAAAAAGGTGTTATGTGACACGTAAATGTACATAGAAAATACAATAATTAAAAAAATGCTTTGTAAATCTTTATCTTTGTTCAAAAATAATACATGGTCAATATAGAACCAATGATGTCATTATGTTCAACGACAAGTTTATCTCAAGTACCATAGTAGTTGACACTACAAAGCCACTTTTCAGCTATCAGCATAGCGATAGAGTTATGTCAACGGAAGTTCATTGACAGATTAGCCATTATTGATTGAGTTGGTTTATGCCAATCTCCG
>CALIZI010000156.1 GCA_938028705.1 uncultured Saprospiraceae bacterium
CGAATTTGGGTTAAAACTCGTCAGACATTTAAACTTTACCGAAAAAATATGAGTTCATTGGTGAATTTTGAAAATGTCAGACGAGTTTTAGCCCAAATTCAAGGACAAACACTGACTATATTAAATAAAAATCGAACATGACATTGTCAAGGTAAGAATTGGTAAGTGTTCAAAAATATTCGTAACTTTGTATCAAATTGAAAACCAAAGCCGGTTGATTAATGAAGAGTATGCCTCACATTAATCAACTGCGAACGTGCGGGCTTTGCTCGTGCGTTTTTTTTTGCCGAATTGTAGGTTATTTGGATTACGGGCTACCCGTCTAACGTTGGGCACTTTGATAATCAGTGAATTACAAACATCTTGAAATTCAAGTGATTGTAACAACTATGAACTATGAACTGTCCAACTATGAACTGATAGCCGGATTACGGCTTACGAATCAACGAATCAACGAATCACGAATTAAAGTATCTTTTTTATATAAAAATTCTTCATGCTCTATGCGTGTCCATTCCTTGACGGTCCAACCCGATTCTTCGGCGATGAAAATAATCAGGTCGCGGATGTCATTGGCTTGGTCTTCGGCTTGTAGCATAAGGTCGCTGTTGTTGGCTTTCTGCCGGATGAGGTCTTTGGCTTTGAAGTTCAATTTTGTCAAATCTTCCTCACTAAAAGAATTGAACAAGCCTTCTTGAATATCAAAATAACTCACATCTGTATCCACCGAAAGCACTTCGGGGTCAGGAAAATACCGGATGACCAACTCGCGCTTGACCGGATTGACATCAAACTCCATTTTTTCTAAATCGTAACCTATCGAGACCTTACCTTTCACTTTCAAAATCGCTTTTTTACGAAAAATACTAATATCATAACTGTAATAATCCTTATGGTCATACAATTCTGAAAAGTAGCCTTCTACGGTAATCATCTTCGCCACACGTTGTACTTTTTCGAGCAATACTGTGCCGTCCACCACTTCTACGGTCTCCGCTTTTTGATTCAAATAGTAGCGCATACCAAAGTAACCGCTAGCCGCAGCTACCGCCATCATCAATAAAAGATAAAAAAGTTTTTTCATAAAAAAATTAAGTATCGAGTTACGAGTTAGCAAGTATCGAGTTGGCAGCTCGATAGTAAGTCAGTGAGTGACCAATCACGAATCAACGAATCACTAATTATTCACGAATATCCAAATAAAGCACACAAAGTAAAATTAATCTCGACAAAAGTTTTGAAATTTGCGTCAAAGCACGTATTTTTGCACTCCAATTTTAGAAAACGATAGAAATCATAATATAATATGGCACATCACGCATCAGCTAAAAAAAGAATTCGTCAGGACGCTAAGAAGCGTCTTCACAATCGCTATTATAAGAAAACAACTCGTACAGCCATCAAGACTTTGCGCGGGATGACTGAAAAGGCAGAGGCAGAAAAGTTCTTGCCTAAAGTTGTTTCTATGATAGATCGTTTGGCAAAACGCAACTTGTTTCACCAAAATAAGGCTGCCAACCTAAAAAGTAAATTGACAAAATTTGTAGCCGGATTATAAGAAATTGGGTGTTCATCACCATTTCCCAATCCACACATTCAAAAAATATCAGCGTATTCCTCTCTCAGGGATGCGCTTTTTTTATAATAATAGTAAAGAGTGGAGCGTGTGAGAGTGGAGAGTAAAAGTTCTCTCTACTCTCATACTCTTAACTCTCTACTCTCAACTACAACCATGCAAGTAGAAGTATTAAAATCCAAACTCCAGCAGGTATTTGTTACCGAATCCAATGTTGCTTACAGAGGCAGTATCACTATCGACGAAGACCTCTTGGATGCCGCCAATCTTCATGAGTGGGAACTTGTACACATCAATAATGCCACTAAAGGTACACGCATCATTACCTATATCTTAAAAGGTGAGCGGGGTAGCGGCAATGTTTGTATGAATGGTGGTGCGTCTTTACACGCAGGTGTTGGCGACAAAATTCACATTCTTTCTTTTTGTCATATTCCGGCAGAAAACGCGAAGGCACACAAACCACTCATTATCCTGACCGATGAAAATAATCGGGTAACGGGGAAGAAAGAGGTTTAGTTGATTGAGTTGATAAGGTTTATTGAGTTTATAGAGTTGATGAAGTTTATTAGAATCCGGTGGTTTGAAACCCACCGCTTTTGCGAAATTAACGTGTACATCACAAAAGGGCAGGGTTTCAACCCTGCGAGTGTGGAACGAATAGTTTTTTAAAATCAATCAACCCTGAAATATCTACGAACTAATCACTTCGTCAACTTTATAAACTCTATAAACTCCATCCCTAAATTTCCTTCATCAGATTTTTCTTTAGAATGGCAGAAGCAGTCAGTAAGCCGCTTGACAATGCCCCGCCGATTCCACAACTGAGGATGTCTTGTCCGGTCAGGTACAGATTTTTTACAGGCGTTTGGGGGCGCAGAAAACGTTGTTCAAAACGCTTGGTGGTATGGTCGATGCCATACAGTTCGCCAAATTGATAATTGGCAAAATGCTGTGTGGACAGCGGTGTGGAGAGTTCGTAATAATCGACCTTTCCACGTAGCTGTGGCTCGCGTTGGTAGAGTGCTTCGAGCAAGCGTTGAGAGAGTTTTTCCTTCTCGGCTTCGTAGTCATCGCCACGATGATGCCAGCGAGTGCCTTCCCATTTTTTGTACCAACTATAGGGAGCGAGGGTTATGATGTCGATAGTTGCCTTGCCCGGGTAGCGATTGTCCCAATCGGGGTCTTTGGCGGAAGGAAAAGAGACATAGACGACAGGAATCTCTGCGTCAGGGTCATTCAAATAGGTCTCAATATTTTTATCGTGGTCATAATTGTCAGGGAAAATCCAGTAGTTGGGTTTTTTGAGTTGGAGGTCGGCAGTCGAATGCTTGAAACCGGTGTACAAACAGACATGCCCGACAGAGGGTTCGACTTGTTGGAGTTGCTGATTCAAGCCCAATTTTTGACCCAAAGGAGCGGCCAATAATTTTTGATAGGTATTATAAATGCCGGCACTACTAATCACAAGCGGCGCAAGAATCTCCTTGCCGTCTTCCATTTTTACACCAATCGCTTTATTATTTTTCACCATAATTTCCAAGACCTCTGCGGTGATAAAAACCTCACCACCAGCCGCTTGTATTGGTGGCAACATGGTCTCAAATATCCGCGACGAACCACCCACAGGATAATTTGCGCCATTGAAATAATGCTTGACCACCATAGCGTGAATCATAAAACTACTCTGCGAAGGTGACAATCCATAGTCGCCAAATTGCCCCGTAAGTACGGCTATCAATTTGGGGTCATCGGTCAGTTCGCGCATCACATCAAGCGTAGTCCGATTGTTGGTGAGCGCACCTTTACGCATACGTCTGCCCAAGAAATTACCAATGAACTTGGGTAAGGCTTTTTCCATAAAAAAACCGCGTTGCGACCGTTGCGTCTCATATATCAAATCCACATAACGGTCTATCGCCTCAGCTTCCTTCGGAAAATAGGCTTTCATTTGCGCCTTAAATGCCTCCGTACCACTCCTAAATTCATAGACCTCATCTCCAAAAAACATTTTATCATATACCTCACCCATTTCTGCCCATTTGAGTTGCCCGTCGGTCAGGTAATCAAACTGACGGCGAATCATCGAATTTTCACGATGTACCTCACCTATATAATGTACGCCCACATCCCACTCATAATCTTTTCGCTTAAACACCTGTGTAAAACCACCCGGCGTATAATTGCGCTCCAAAACCACCACCCGCTTACCCTGCTTCGATAAGTAACCCGCCGTAGCCATGCCCCCAATGCCCGAACCAATAACGATGGCATCATAATTTTCCGTCACCTCATTGCGGGCATAAGATTTATATTTTTTCTTCGACATATCATCAATTATTTGAATAAAAAAACACAGGATGTGAAGTTAGTTAAGATAGGCGGGGATGCCAAGTGTTTTGCATCATAAAAATGTAGAGGGATATGATTTTATAGGATTTATCCTGCCTAAAGTGTTAAAGTTAGTCAGATTTTCAAAAAAATGATTTGTAAAAAAACGAATAGCACTTTTTTTTATTTTGTAAGAATATACCCGAAATAAGAAATAATATTTTTTAAAATGATGTATTTAAGATAAAAATTCTGTTTGTGCAGGTTTTATCTTAAAATTTAATACATTTAAAAAATTAAACTTTGTAAAAATGACCCAAACCGTTCCTATGAACTTTAAAAAATAATACTGACCTTGTGGATATGATAAGCTCCACAAAAACTTTAACACAAAAAAAATAAAAAATATTTTGACATAAACAATAAAAACACTTATGTTTGTATTATTAATACACAAAACGCTAATAAATAATCCGTTCTAATCCGTTCTAATCCGTTCTAATCCGTTCTAATCCGTTCTAATCCGTTCTAATCCGTTCTAATCCGTTCTAATCCGTTCTAATCCGTTCTAATCCGTTCTAATCCGTTCTAATCCGTTCTAATCC
>CALIZI010000157.1 GCA_938028705.1 uncultured Saprospiraceae bacterium
AAACGATGTATTTGTTTTACACCAAATTATCTTTTAACTTTACAAAGAAAATACCTGCGTTAATTCGTCATTGAACTTGCGCTTGACACTTGAACTTGAACTTAATCATGATACATTCCATTCGCATACAAAATTTTAAAAGTCTGCGCGATGTCACGCTTCGCTTGCAGGATGTCAACCTGTTGATTGGTCCGAATAATTCGGGGAAGAGTAATGTGTTGAAGGCTTTGGCGTTTTTGGGGCGATATTTAAATGGTCATTATCCTGATAATGAGGAACTTAAACGCTTGTCGTTTCAGCATAAGATTGAAGGGAAGGGGCTTCCGGTTCAGTTTACGGTGTGCTACAAAAATGATGAGGATGAAGATGATGATGACTTATATTATTATGACCTAAATCTTTACTATAATGACTACACTGTTTTTGAAGGTAATTATAGAGAATTTATTGGTAAAACGAAACAGGATATTCCATGGTCAAAAATACAAAAAAGTGACCACTTTGACTACTATGCAACATTATCAATTAATGGTACAGGTAGGAATTGTGAAATCAAACATTTACATAACACAATAGAGAAAGGCATGGTGGAAAAGTCAGATAATAGATTAGAGAAAATTCTTGTAGGACCGATTGCTGCACCCTATTCTTTTTATAAGATATTCAAAATCCTTAAAAATAGTTGCTTATACAACATCAAACTATCCTCATTCACCGGAATAACCACCCAACAAGTCGTCGAACTCAAAGGCGATGCTTCTAATTTAATGTCATATTTAGATTATTTAAATAATAATCATCCATTCAAATTAATGAAAATCGCAGAAGAATTGAATAAATGTGTCAGTGATTTCAAATTGGTTCGTACCCCACAAATTGACCTTGAAAAGAAAGATAATGTTCGTCAAGTCAAATTATTTGACAAAAACGATATAGGCTTCTGGGCAGATGAAGTCTCCGAAGGTACTTTATATTTTTTGGCTTTATTATGTATCATTTTCCAACCCAAGCCACCAAGTATTTTGATGTTAGAAGAACCGGAAAAAGGCATTCATCCGCGTCGTTTACATGAAGTGATGGAGTATATATTTGAATTGGCTGAAGAACAGGGTGTGCAGATTATTTTGACTTCGCATAGTCCGCAGGTAGTGCATAAATTTAAAGATTACGAAGACCATATTTTTATTGTAGATAAACCTGATAATGAGACGATTATAAAGAATTTACAAACGGATGTGATTGATGATTTAAACCAAAAATCTGAAGACAATAATTCACCTAAAACCAACTATAGAGAAGCCCTTGGCGAGTACTGGAAAATGGGACTTTTCGGCGGTGTACCGGCATGAGAACAATTACTTACGGCATATTTGCAGAGGATGCAGCCAACAGGATATTTATGAGAAATACCATTCCGCAACTCGTTGAGCATTTTGGCAAAAGTAGCGATATTGTATTTCAGCATGAAGATAAATTTACCGAATTTGTCCGTCCGGACAATGGCTTAGATGCAAGAAACCGATTTATCGGTGCAGCTGATATTGGTTTTGACAACTTTGGATTAGATGTATGTTTCGTTGGTGTGGACTGCGACGATAATGTGTTTGAAGATGTATTTTCGGAAATGCAAAACAATTGTACGAAAGAAGGTGTAGAGGATAAAATTCTGATTTACATCCCCGTACAAGCTATCGAATACTGGCTGTGGTACATCAAAGTAAAAAAAGAAAATGATACACTTGGTACTACTCCCAACATAGAAACCGAAGGCAGAAAAGACATGAAAAAGAGAGTTTATAATCGTATAAAACCAACCAATGCAAAATCCAATCCCATCGTAGATTCACTCTCCAAATCCTTCAACATCAACTGGTTACGCCAATGCTCCAACAGCTTCGATGCCTTTGTAAATCAATTTGAAAAATACATTAACGATTTATAAAAAGCGTAATATTGAACTTGCGCTTGATACTTGAACTTAAAAATGCTACAATACCTACGCGACCCAATCATCCGCCAATACAACGACTTAGCAAAATTCCTCCAATTGCCCATCATCTTCGCACAGACCGAGTGGCTGCAAGCCCCATCCGTCGAGGGGCAATATCGGGGAAGGCACATTCGGGTATTTTCCTTTTATGTCAGTAAAATGGTCGGTATGTCCGAACACAAACGCATGAAAACATACCCTTATACAAGTGTGTTTGTGCATTGCGACAATTTCTACAAATACCAACTCGCCGTCTCTCCGGGCAGACCCGGACGCAAGATACTTCGCAAGCTCAAAAGTCTCTTTTTCAAAGAAGAAGAAACCGACGCAGGCGAGCGACTACTCATGGACAATTACACGCTTTCCACCAACGACAACTACTTCGCCGATGCCATACTCGACAATGGATTCCGCGACCAGCTATTGACACACATTAAAAGTTTGTATGGTATGATGCGCTTAGAAGGCAACACAATTGTCTATACCGAAAGAGTCATGATAGACCGCAACGACACCCGCCAACGCATAGAAGAAATGACCGACCTCGCCGTAGAACTCGCCGAAATGATAGAAGCATTTACGGAAGAACATAGGGCGCAGTAGTATCGAGTTTCGAGTAATTATGTCGTTACTTTCACACTCGCTACTCGCTACTCGCTACTCGCTCACTCCCCTCATACATCTTTAAATTCACTAATCCGATACGTTGAAAAAAATGCCCAAAAGATACGCGAAACACCCCAAGTCCATACTTCATACTCCGTCTGAAATTAATGGATGATGCTTCCTCAAAATACTTCGTCGGGCAGGTCACTTCTCCAATCTCAAACCCAGCATAAATAATTTGCGATAGCATTTCATTATCAAATACAAAATCGTCATTATTCCCATTAAAATTAATCCCTTCCAACACCTCGCGACTAAATGCCCGATAGCCCGTATGGTACTCTGATAGCTTGTGATTCACCAAAATATTCTGCGCCAAAGTCAATAAACGATTGGCAATATACTTATACATCGGCATCCCGCCCTTGCGTGCGCCCTTACCCAAAATCCGCGAACCCAAGACCACCGGATACAGCCCGTCACCGATGATAGACACCATTGCCGGAATCAATTTTGGCGTATATTGATAGTCAGGATGCAACATAATCACAATATCGCCACCCAAGTCTAAAGCCTTGTTATACAGCGACTTCTGATTACCGCCATAGCCTGTATTCCGCTCGTGCCGAATGATATGACGAATCCCCAACTCCCTACCGACCTCCACCGTATCGTCCGTACTCGCATCATCGCACAAGATGACCTCATCCACTATATCCCTTGGAATTTCGCTATACGTTTGCCCCAAAGTCAGCGCAGCATTATACGCCGGAAGCACCACCACTACTTTTTTATTTTTATACATACACAGTACAGGCTGCTTTAGCTGCCTAAAATTAAAATTTCATATATCAAAAAAAAATAAAGTCTATTTTTTTTGTCAATTATACGCATTTTTTTTATATTAAAAAAACGCTTCTGTTTGACATTCCCACAAGATACCCTTCGCAGTTTTTCATGCCAATTGATACGACATTCGTACATTATAGCTTTCACATACTTTAGTCCGTATTTCACTCTCTGCCGATAGCTATCGGCATAAATATGTGGATAGTCGAATATAGCTACTAATATACAAATCCGCATTCCACTTCGTCATATCAACATTTTTTAAATAAAAAAACTACATACTATCGAAAAATCCGCGCAATCCGCGTTCCATTTCGTCATATCGAATCCACGTTCTACAAATAATAACGCGAAAATACACAAAAACGTCAGTTAAAATGCCGAAAAAAACACTAATTTTGCCATCCTTTCAATAGCGTCTATACAATGCCTATAATTATATTTTAATGAAAATTTTGCAACTGTGTAAAAAATTCCCTTATCCGCTCAAAGACGGTGAATCGGTTGCCGTCACCTATCTGAGCAAAGCACTCCACGACTTAGGTTGCGAATTGGATTTATTGGCAATGAATACCACCAAACACTACATTCTGCCCGAAGACATTCCCACCGATTATGACCATTATAATGAAATCGTATTAAGTGATTTAGACAATCGAATCAAAGCCAAAGATGCCCTTTTGAATTTATTTACAAAAAAATCTTATCACGTAATTCGTTATTTATCAAAAGATTACACAGAAAAATTAATACAATTATTAACAACAAAAAAATACGATATTATCCAACTCGAAACCCTTTACCTTGCCCCTTACGTGCAGGTAATCCGCACACACAGCAATGCTCGTATCGTCATGCGGGCGCATAATGTCGAATCAGAAATCTGGCAACGCATAGCCGCAAATACCCCGCGCGGACTCAAAAAATGGTACGTCAATCTACTCGCCCGTCGCCTTCAAAAATTTGAACTCGACCACCTCAATTCTTATGATATGATGGTTGCCATTACGGAGCGCGACCTCCAATATTTCCGAAAAATGAGCTGCACCATAGCCGGACACACCACACCGATAGGATTAGATATGAGTGAGTATGAGAGTGGAGAGTGGAGAGTGGAGAGTGATGCAATGTCTGAACTCTCTACTCTCACACTCTCCACTCTTTCCCTCTCCTTCATCGGCTCATTGGATTGGATGCCTAACCTTGAAGGCTTGACGTGGTTTTTGGAAAATGTATGGCAACACATCATCGAAAAACATCCAAGTATCACTTTACACATAGCCGGACGAAATACACCGGATTGGTTACAAAAAAAAGCATTAAGAAATGTCGTTATACATGGAGAAGTAGAAGATGCCCGCGAATTTATTACGGCACACCCGATAATGATTGTACCTTTGTTTTCGGGTAGCGGAATGCGGGTCAAAATATTGGAAAGTATGGTACTTGCCCGCGTTACGATGACTACGACATTGGGGCTTGAAGGTATTGACGCACAGGCAGATACGGAAGTTTTAATAGCAGATACAGCCGAAGATTTTATTCGACAAATTGAATATTGTACTGATAATAAAGAAGAATTACCAAAGATAGGTAAACAAGCAAGACATTTTATTGAACACAATTTTGATAATAAAAAAATCGCAGAGCGATTATTAGAGTTTTATAAAAATAATATTTAACCACTAAGCGCACTAAGTACACGAAAATCGAACTAACGCAAGAGAACACAAGGAGTTCTGAAGGATATTTTGGTTCTTTGACAATTTAGGTGATAAAATTATTTCTTTTTATTTTTAATGTAAAAACGGAGATAACTTGCTGATTATAAACCTATAAGGTTTTGAAAACCTTATAGGTTTGGGGCAGAGTTCCATTTCAAAAAGTATGACCACCCAAATTGTTAAAGAACCAATATTCTTTAATGTCTTAGTTTTCTTTCGCGTTAGTTCGATTTAGTGTCTTTAGTGCGCTTAGTGGTTCAAAAAAATATATTGTTTTTATGGTGACATTACCATGAAAATACTTGTACTCACATCACGATTTCCATATCCCGTTGAGAAGGGAGATAAGTTGCGGATATACCAGCAAATCAAAGGGCTGTCCGCCAACCATGACGTGGTACTTTGCTCGCTGACTGAACAACGTATTTCGGAGAATGACTACACCGAATTGCAACAATATTGCAGCGAAATATACACCTTCAGATTAAGAAAAAATCATATTGCGCTCAATCTCGCCAAAGGTTTCCTAAACGGCTTGCCAATGCAGGTAGCTTATTTTTATAAAAGAAATTTTCATAGGAGTATTCATGGTATTATACAAAAAGAAAAGCCGGATGCAGCCTATTGTCAGTTGGCTCGAATGGCGGAATATGCACGCGATTTGCCCGTTCCGAATCTTATTGATTATATGGATGCCTTTTCGGTAAATGCCAAGCGTTGGTCGGAGAATGCTCCGGTGTATTTGCGCCCCTTTTTAGCAAGGGAAGCAAGGATGATGCAGCAGTACGAAGAAGAAATATTCGGAGATTTTGACGCACACACGATTATTTCCAAACAAGACCGTAATCACTTGATTATCAATAAAAAAGAGCGAATTAGTATTATTCCGAATGGTGTAGATTTCGATTTTTTTAAATATAAAAAAGAAAAAAAACCGCACTATGATTTGGTCTTTGTGGGCAATATGGGCTATGCGCCCAATGTAGAGGCAGCACGTTTTTTGGTGCAAGAAATACTCCCAAAATTGGACATCAAAATGCCCGACTTGCGCCTACTCATTGCAGGTGCGCGACCTGCGCCGGAAGTCCTACGTTTGCAAAGCGAACAAGTGACTGTGACGGGTTGGATAGATGACATCAGGGATGCTTATAATGACGGTGAAATTTTTGTCGCGCCCTTGTTTATGGGGGCAGGTTTGCAAAATAAAATACTGGAAGCTATGGCAATGGGCATACCCTGCGTCACCACTTCGATGGTCAATAATGCCATTGGTGCCGAACACGAAGAAACCATTATGTTGGCGGATAATGCAGCCGCTTTTGCCGATACCATTATTCAACTCAAAACCAACACCGAATTACGAAAAAAATTGAGCTATCAAGGATTAATTTTTATTAAAGACAACTTTGATTGGAGTCGCTTTGTTAAGGAATTAGAAGATATTATTGAGAAAACAGTTGATGAATAAATTGATTAACTAATCACTAATTACAAATCACGAGTCACTAATAATGAAAAATAAATTAAACACAATAGAAGAAGCCATAGCAGACATCAAAGCCGGAAAAATCATCATCGTAGTGGACGACGAAGAACGCGAAAATGAAGGTGATTTTATCTGTGCTGCCGAGTGCGTCACGCCCGAAATTATCAATTTTATGGCAACACAAGGGCGTGGTTTGATATGTACACCGATTATCGAAGACCGCTGCGACGAGTTGCAACTCCTACCAATGGTCAGCGATAATACTGCTTTGCATGAAACGGCTTTTACGGTCTCCATTGACCTTTTGGGGCAGGGCTGCACCACCGGAATTTCTGCCTACGACAGAGCCACCGGAATCCGTGCCATGATAGACCCCGAAACCAAGTCGTCGGACTTTGCGCGTCCCGGTCATATCTTCCCTTTGCGTGCCAAACGCGGAGGCGTATTACGGCGTACCGGACACACGGAAGCAGCGATTGATTTGGCAAAAATGGCAGGCTTTTATCCTGCCGGAGTGCTGGTCGAAATACTGAATGAGGACGGCACTATGGCACGCTTGCCCGACCTGTTTAAGATAGCCGATAAATTTGATTTGAAACTCATTGCTATCAAAGACCTCGTGGCGTACCGCCTCGCTACCGAGACGCTTATCAAGCGCGATGTAGCGGTCAATATGCCGACCAAGTACGGTGATTTTGAGTTGATTACATATAAACAATTGACAACAGGGGAAGTGCATTTGGCATTGGTCAAAGGACGTTGGGAAAAGAACGAATCCATACTTGTGCGTGTACATTCATCCTGCGAAACCGGAGACGTTTTAGGCTCTTTGCGCTGCGATTGTGGCGACCAACTGCACAAGGCAATGGAGTTGGTAGAACAGGAAGGCAAAGGTGTAGTATTGTACATGCGACAGGAAGGACGCGGCATTGGTTTGTTGAATAAATTGAAGGCATACAAACTGCAGGAGGAAGGCTATGATACGGTAGAAGCCAACGAAAAATTAGGCTTCAAACCCGACCAGCGCGACTATGGTGTAGGCGCACAAATCCTTCGCGATTTGGGCGTATCAAAAATAAAACTGATGAGTAATAATCCGAAAAAACGTATCGGATTAATCGGCTACGGATTGGAGATTGTGGATAATGTACACATCGAAGTACCGGCAAATAAACATAACGAGGACTACCTCAAAACCAAACGCGATAAAATGGGGCATGATATTTTGAAAGGGTAAGTTTAGTTGAACGGCTAATCAAACAAATTAAAATTATTTATATTTTTATGAAATTATTTTATAATATTTTTAAATTAAAAAATAAATTATTTATAATTTTTATTAATAAAAATATTATATTTAAAATAAATTACGATAAATATTCATCACAAAAAGGCAGGGTTTAAACCCTGCCTTTTTGTGATGATAAATTTTCGGAAGCCGGATTTAAATCTGACAATCTTTCAGCAATAATTTTCAAGACAGACATATTATGCGGCATCCCCAAATGACTACTCACCGCTTCCTCATTCCGATGCAAAATATCTTCCGTTTCACTCATACAATCCTGCCAACGGACTATGCCATCTGTTTTGGAATAAATGGAAGTTGTCAGAATCGGCGTAGGTTCGGATATGCTGTCCATCAATGCTTTATCCCAAAAATTTGACACATCACCTTTCAATAAGGTCAACATCCACACCACATTATTCGGATTTTCTATGCCGCGAAAAGGCGAGCCTGTCGTGATGACCTGACGTACTTTATCGGGTTTGCGCTTTGCCAGTTCGCGGGCATATATTCCACCCAAACTCCAACCGACAATACTGATTTTCTGCTGATGTTTTTCGTACAAAATATCTATTTTTTCCAGCAAAGCCTCAAGGTCTTCGGGTCTTGCCATGTTGATACCCTGTCCCCATTTGTAAGGTGTATAGCCCATTCGGGTCAAGAATTTTCGCATCGGCTTCATCATAGCATCAATACCCAACAAACCCGGAATGACCAGTACGGCATGTCCATCTCCCGTATGTCGAGGCACATACTCCCTGCGAAACCGAATAGATGCCATCAGTTCCCATATCATGCGGGGTACTTCCGTTACATAATAGAATAAAGACGGTCTTTTTATTTTTTCACTCATTGTATCTGTTTTTAAATATAGGTATTGAGACGGATATTTAATGATAAAGGGTTTAAAATTGTTGAAAAAATATAATTTTATTTTGTAATTTCAGTTTTCATCAGCGATTAAATTGAATTGAAAATGTGCGTACTATTTATATGGGAAGTCAGGGAGAAATTACGAAATTATCTACAGGATCATCCGCTGAAAAGCGAGACCATGGAGTTTATTTTTTTGACAAAAGATGAACTTGAAGCGGCTACAATTGAAGCTCCGGAGAACATTCAGGCTACCGTAGGTTGGGTTGGGTATCAGCCTTTTTTAGATAAATTATTCCGGCAATTCATTAATATTCAACTAATTATACATCCCGCAGCCGGAGTGGATAAAGCGATTCCTTTTGTCAAATCCCTTCATTCCAATCACAACATTAGCCTCTGCAACAGTTACGGACATACCTATTTTACGGCGCAGCATGCAGTGGGTATGTTGCTCACTTTGTGCAATCGTTTGTTGCTACACCACAATGCAATGAAGGCGGGCAAGTGGCGCACAGGCGATAAAGACGGCAAATCGCTGCCCATGAAATATCGTAAAACGGGTTTGTTGGGTTATGGGTCAATCAATCGGCATGTTCACCGCTTTTTGGCGGGTTTTGATACGGAAATTTTTGTGTTGAAACATACCTTGACGGAAGCACAGCAAGCCGACCCGCATTTTTATAGGTCCGATGAGCTACACGATTTCCTTACAATGGTGGATAATCTGATTATTGCCCTGCCACTGACCGAAAAAACAAGCGGAATGATTGGTGAAAAAGAACTCCAACTGCTCGGTGAATCAGGCATACTTGTCAATGTAGCGCGTGGCGAAGTGGTACAGGAAAAACCTTTTTTTGAAGCATTGAAAACCCAAAAAATCTTTGCTGCTGCCAGTGATGTATGGTATAATTACCGCCCCGAACCCGACGACGAAGGGCGAAAATTCCCCTACACTTATCCCTTTCATGAACTGGATAATATGCTGCTTTCGCCACATCGCGGAGGCTCACCTTTGGATGATTTGAATCGTTGGGATGAGACCATGCAGATATTGGCTGCATTTGAAAATGGGGAAAAACCGATGAATGTAGTTGATTTGGAAAAGGGTTATTGAATTCTGAATTTGACCTAAAACTTGTCAGACATTTTGAAAATGTCTGACAAGTTTTAGGTCAAATTCAAGCAAAAAATCTCTTTTACATTAAACAAAAGAGGCTTCGTTTAAGCAAAGTTAGACGGATAGTATTCAAACATGCTCTTAACCCGGCTCCGCCTCCGACCCACTCTCTCTCCGCAACAAACCTCTAAAGGCATCTTGTACCGTATTTCCTTCATACAAAACCTTATACACTTCAGTAGCAATCGGCATTTCTATCTTATATTCTTTAGCAAGTTCCATGACGACTTTTGCAGTTTTCACACCTTCCGCTACCTCCGACATTTCGGCGATGATCTCGTCTATTTTTCTTCCTTTTCCGAGATTAAAACCGACATAACGATTCCGACTTTGCGTACTACTGCATGTTGCGACGAGGTCGCCCATACCCGCCAAGCCTGCAAAGGTGTGGAGTTGTCCGCCCATCGCTACGCCGAGTCGGGTGAGTTCTGCCAAGCCGCGTGTGATGATTGCCGACTTGGTATTATGTCCTGCGTCTGCACCGTCGCCCATGCCTGTTGCTATCGCGATGATGTTTTTTAGCGCACCGCCCAATTCGCAACCAACCACATCTTCATTGGTATAAACGCGAAATAATCCGGTCTGAAAAACGCTCTGCAAACGCACCGCTATCGTATCATCGACCATTGCAATGACGCTCGCTGCGGCTTGTCCCGAAGCAATTTCTTTTGCCAGATTCGGTCCGGTCAATACACCTGCGGGATGTCCGGGCATTTCGGCTTCGATGATTTCGGTCATTCGCATTTTTGTACCGACTTCCAAGCCTTTCGACAAACTCACTATCGGCACCCACGGACGTATATGCGGACGTGCCTCACGCAAGACTTCCCGGAAATGTTGTCCCGGAATACCCATGACCACCACATCCGCATCACCGACTGTGTCAGCTATCGTGTTGGCGGCTTTGAGGGCTTTGGGGAGCCTTGCGCCGGGTAGATATTTTTCATTGGTGTGGAGTGTATTGATTTCATCTACGGTGGCTTGGTTTCTTGCCCAGATGGTGGTCGGGCAATTGCGGGCGGTGAGGGAAGCTACGGTGGTTCCCCATGAACCGCCGCCTAATAATCCTACTTTTAATTTCATAATTCGATGTCTTTGGACGAGTTTTTTTGTCTGATTTTTTATGCAAACCCTTCTTTTTTAGATTTTTACAAAAAACAATTAATTACATGTTTTATTTTAATGATGAAATCTATTTAGCTGACTTATTGAGTTTTATGATTGTATTTTGGGTAGTCCCGTAGATGTAAGGCTAATTTCCGGCGACTTGCCTTGCATTTTGAAAATGCAAGGCAAGTTTGAGCATTACATTTGTAACACTACCGTATTTTGTTTTACAGATTACCCAAAAGTTTCTGAATCTTTGCCCGATGATTTTTTTCCCAATCTTCAAGACCGGTTGTTTCTTCTCTTAATGTACGGGTGCGGGCTTTTTCGAGTACCTCGTCTTTTTGTGCAATAGGTACTACGGCAATGCCTTCTTCATCTGCAATGATAATATCGCCGGGATAGACCCATACGCCACCACATTGTATAGGCTGATTTAGTTGCATTTTTTTGTGCTTACTACCGGGTTTTGCGGATAGTCCGCGAGCAAAAACGGGAAATTTGCTGTCTCTGATTTCTTCAATATCTCGGATTACGCCATCAATGACAAATCCGGCAATCCCTCTTTTTTGAGCCACTGCACAAACATTACCTCCTGCAACTGCGTGTCTGTTGCCGGCACCACAGGCTACGATTATTGAGCCGGGCGGAGCCTCGTATATCGCTGCGTGAAACATCAAATTATCTCCTGTGGATAATGGAACAGTGAAGGCAGGTCCCGCAATTCTCGGGATTCCGTTCCACAATTCTTTAATCTCACTGTCAATAAATTGATCTAGGTCCAAGCCATCAGCGTAAGCCGTTGGAGAATGTTTTGCAAATTGTTCGTAGTTGGTCATGGTTGTTTATATGTTCTGATAATTGATGTGCAATAAGTTTTCTATAAAAATTACAAAACTAAATAATTTATCTTTAATGAAATAAATATAACAAAAAATTTTAAAAAACAACTTATTTCAAATTTTAGACTTTGGATAAAGGAAATTGGGGAATTTGGAAATTAGGTAATCCCGATAACTATCGGGACTTTTTTAGATTTTTACAAAAAATAATTAATTACATGTTTTATTTTATTAATAAAATTTATCTAATTGATTATCAATAAGTTACAGATTTAAACCTAATTTCCTAATTCCCATTTTGTTCAAAGTCCAATATTAATATTAAATTAATTTTTAAAATAATAATTATTTTTAAATATTAAAATAAACATATTTAAATTTCGCAGAAAAGAAGTTGATACTTTTCGACTTCATTTTAAAATAAAAACAATATTTAAGCACTCCGTTTGCTAAACTTCAAAAAGTTTGGTCTCCGATAGCTATCAGAGAAGTAAAGTGCTGGTTTTTCGCTAATTATAAACTTCATACCCTGCTCACGTTTAGCAAACTTGAAAAGTTTACCAAACGGGTTCCCTATATTTTGTGTAAAATTAATATCGTATGAAGTGTCAACCAATCAGATAAACTTGTCTCAATATACAAACCAAAAAGCCCTCCCGAATACTCGGAAGGGCTTGGTTTTCATAATCAGCCTACTGGTTAAGCCTATTCATGAATTCCTCTACTCTGCTTTTACAAATTTCTTGACTTCTGTCATCCATGCACCACTTTGAATTTTGAGGAAATACGTCGAGCCTGCTTGTAGCTTGGTCGTTTCGATTTCTACCAAATTCGCGCCTTCGGTCAAAGAAATTTTCTGTTCGTTTACTGTTCTGCCCAATTCATCAAGAACGTATGCAGTCACATCATTTTCAGTATTGGGAACAGTCATCTGGATGAATAATTTATCGCTAACAGGATTGGGATATACATCTGTGATAGAAACGCCGTTATTAAAACAAGTTGATTTGACGACAATGACTTTGGAGTAACTATGTGTACCATCTCTATCTACTATTTTCAAACGATAGTAATTCACAGGTTTGATGTCTTCATCTTCGTACTCATAATTTGCGCCCAAAGCTGCACTGCCTTTCGATGATGTTTTCGTAATGGCTTGGAAATTTGTACCGTCGTAGCTTCTTTCTACATCAAAATGGCTAAAGTTAGTCTCGGTAGCTGTTTCCCATTTGAGCATGATAGCGCAGTTATTATCACGACCTGTAAATGACTTTAATTCGACAGGTAAGCTAAAGCATTCAGTCGGACCATCGTCAGGATTGGTGTAAATATCAGTAAATGGATTATCGTTAATTAAATTATCGTTACCGTTACTGTCGGGATCAATAATGTCCGATAAACCATCACAATCGCTATCTGTAAATATTTGGCTACCATCAAATGCACCTCCTACGATGCCGTCATTATCAAGGTCGCGGTCTTCAGTATCTCCTTCTACGGTATCAGGACATCCGTCATCATCCGAATCCAAGTCCAAGTGATTTAAGCCACCTGTACCGTCAGGATTAATGGCATTATTGGTGTCATTAATAGCGGTAAGGCTTTCCTCTACAAGTTGGTTGCCAATGTTTTCACTGACACCGTCGTTATCGTTATCGCCATCATAAGCTGATGTCCAACCGTCACCGTCAGGGTCGTCAAAATTATCTACATAACCATCGTTGTTAGCATCAATACCACCAACTTCTACAAGGTCGGGCAGACCGTCATTATCACTGTCAATATCATCCAAATCCGCCAAGCCGTCACCGTCAAAATCGCTGACCGGTAGAGGCGTGCCGCCTTCTGTTCCGTCATAAATAGATGACCAACCGTTGCCGTTTTCAGCAGGCGAGAAAGTGCCTGTACCCGGATTATAATCATCCACCATACCGTCACCATTTACATCCGTACCGCCTGCTTCGATAATGTCCGGGATACCGTCATTATCACTATCCAGGTCGCAAATATCTAAAATACCATCACCATCCATATCCACCAATCCGTGCAAGATACCACCGTTGTCCGGGTCAACCACATCGGGCAGGCCGTCACCGTCTGTATCCGTCATATCGTCAATCATACCGTCACCATTAGCATCTTCAAAATTGATAAGTTTAGTTGTTCCGCCATTGGGCAGCGGATTCTCCACTGTGCGGTTGGTGCTACCATTGGCATCTATAACATCAGGAATACCGTCATTATCACTATCCAAATCACAGTAATTCGGGATACCGTCACCATCGCAATCATCCGGCACACATTCACGTTCAAAAATAGCTAAGGTAAACGAACCACCCGCCGCAGGTGTAGAAACATTATAATAGAAAATTTCTAATTGGTCAATCTGTCCGGGGAAACATATTCTGACTGCACCCTCTCTACTGTTATTCAAATTATCGGGTACACATACAGATTCAAAGGTATTTGATGAAGTCGTAGGAGCGGCACAATTTCCAAGTAAGTCATAATCAGCCGGAGTTAAGGTAATTAAACTACCATTCAAATATCCATTGACCACCATTTCATCATTTCTATCCAAATCATTGAGTAAGAAACAGAAATTATCAATCGGGCAAGCCCAATCTACATTCACACGTACAAAATCGTCTGGTCCTTGTGAATTAGCAACACCGATATGCGGTCCGAAAGTACCATTCAGGTGTACATCATCTACGAGGTACTCGTCCGGCACTGCCGTACCACCAAAATCTCTGATAAAGGTCATATCACAGCCACCAAGTTCAACATCAGCAGCATTCATGGCAGCAAACAAATCGCCTGCAACGCCAATGAAAGGTGTAAAGTCAACGACTTCCGCAGGACTACCTACACAAGCACCTTCATTAATATCCGTGATGCCGTCACCGTCATCATCTAAATCTTGTGAATCTGGTATGCCGTCACCATCTTTATCCTGACAGTTGGACTCATCTGCATCAATATAAGCTGGAATACCATCATTATCAGCATCTATCAAAGTACAATTTAATGTGCCTGATTCAGGTGTGGTTTCGACAATATCCGCCAAACCATTTTCACCGTAAGGACCTGCAATCATGCCATTCGCATCAATAGCTTGTTCGTGGCAGGCTTCGGCAGCGTCGGGGCAGCCGTCATTGTCTGAGTCAGTATCTTGATAATCAGGAATACCATCGCCATCTGTATCTACCGGAGTACATACTTCAAAATCAGAAACAGAAAAAGAACCACCTTCCGTACCGCCGGCTAATCCGGCAGTAAAATCATAAAAGATAATTTCAATTTCATCTACAATAGAAGGAAAACAAATTCTAATGCCGCCTCTATCGCTATCATTTAGATTAGGTTCTTCAGGATTGCATTGTGAACGCCAGGTATTATTACCTTGCCAAACCGGGCAAGCCGGGTCAGGTGTCGTATTGGTCAATGTAAAATCATTGGTAGAAAGATTGACCGTAGTACCGTCCAATTTACCATTGATAATAACTTCATCATTTCTATCTAAATCATTGAAGAAGAAACAAAAATCTTCAACAGGTTCAGATAGTCGGTAAACTGTCGTAACATTTTGTCCCGGACCGGGAGCAGTCTGGTCCACACCTGTTCTTACAGCATAAGTCGAGCTGAGGTGCGTATTATTAATTTGATATTCATCTTGCATTGCGCCACCTACAAAAACAGGCGGGTCAAGTGTCAATACTGCGTCGCCTACGGTATAAGGTACACCCGTAGTGCCGATACCATCATTGATAGCCGCAGCGGGATTGGTATTGAGGTCATCCTCTACAAAGTCGAAAACGACTGTATTATTTGCACAATCTTTTTCAATAGCATCAGGAATACCATCATTATCGTCGTCCAAATCAATCGCATCTTCTATACCATCACCGTCAAAATCACCCGGCATAATGCCCGGTGTATAAGCACATGCCGAAATACTTGCAACAGTAAACGAACCGCCTGCCACAAATCCGGCAGCAGCCGAATCGTGATAAAAGATAAACTCTAATTCATCAACGGGTACAGGGAAAGTAAAGTCAATCACACCCCGAAGGCTATTACCCATGCTATTGTCAAGGTTCGTACCCCCACAAGTGGACTCAAAGAGGTTGTTGCCCAAATAAGCAGGACATGGATTGGCTCCGGGAAAAGTGTAGTTATCTGCCGTAATCGGAACAACTGCACCGTTGTATTTAGCATTGACAATGACCTCATCATGGCGGTCCAAATCCAAAAATCTGAAACTCAAGCCTTGTACATCATTGGTAAACTTGAAGGTCAAATTTGCGTGGTCGTTCACACCGGCTGAATTGAGCACACCTACATGTGGACCAACATATCCGGTCAGGTGGAAGTCGTGTACAAGGTATTCGTCCGCACTTGCATTACCTGCAAAAGTACGACTGACCAATACACGCCCACCCGCAAGAGTAAGGTTAGCATTATTGATGTCATTGACAACATCATCACTGCCTTCCACAGCAGAAAAGTCGAGGGTTTCGGGGTTGTTGCACTGTGCGAACAATGTATTTGTTCCCACAAATAACAACAAGAATGTTAGCATAAAAGCACTTAATTTAGCCAGGCAAGCCTTTGCTAATCCCTTGTGCGAGGGAGAGTAGAAGAAAATCATTTTGATACATGTTTTGTGTAGCTTAAAGCGGAGCTACCGATTTGTGTTTATGAATATTTCAAAAATATGCAATCGAATAGTAGTATATTTAAATAACTCATAATCAATGACTTGAAATGAATTTATTTTAATTAACTACATTTCGCTTACTTGCGATTGAATTAGGTAATATATTTAAATATTTATTAAAAATATACTTTTTATTTTTATTGGAAAAGGTATAACATTCATACGAACCACATCTCATATTTCACAAAGTAAAATATTCTCATGGCACAAATCCACTTCATTCAATCATCACATAAAATCGTAATTCTGTCACATTGGAAGGAAACAATACGCTAGCAATACTATTGCAGCAACAATAATATTGTTGATAGTAGCGAGGTAGGTAGAGTAACAATATGGTGCAGTCGTGTGTGGTGTTTTTTGTTGTTTGATGATGAGTCCTCCCAAACTCTTTTACAATTCTTTAGACATGACTTTTTTATGGGGTCACATCTAAAATTCTTTATAAAAATACTTTAAATTTGTTTAACTTGCAAGTCCTTATAGTAAGTTTTATTGCAATTTAAATTTATAGTATATTTTAGCAAAAAATACTATGAATGAGCTTGTAATAAATAATAACATAAAATATGTATCAAGTATAAGTGGAAGTTATTTCATGGGATATATAAGAATCTCCGCTTATTGCATTAAAAATAAATGACTACATTAAAAACAAAATTATTAATAGCTGATTATTAATTAATTAAATGATTAAATTGATATAATTTTATGAAACTTAGATAAAAAACATTATATTTGAAATGCTATATGTTTTTACAAAATGAAAAATATTAAATAAAATGAGATTTATACTTAGCCTTCTATTATGTGCTTTTACTATGTCAGTTTTTGCCCAATTACCGGTCAATAATATTTATGTGTTTGACATGGAAGTTTCCTCCATTCGGGATATTTATCGCTTCACAAAACCCAAATTAATTAATGGAAATAATTTGAACAGCTACAACAATCAGCCCCGATTTATCAAAGGACAGCTATATATTTCCTCACAGCGAGATGGTAAACAGACTGATATTTACCGCTTCAATATCAATCGGAGAATGCAGCAACAAATCACCCGTACTGATAAAAGCGAATACTCCCCTACTCTGATGCCCGATGGTCAACACATTTCGGTGGTTCGTGTATCCACCGATGGCTTTGATAATCAACAACTTTGGCGTATTCCGCTCAATGGCGGAGAAGCTACGCTGATGCTCAAAGATATTGCCGGAATCGGCTACCACGAATGGGTCAACGAATCAATGGTTGGACTCTTTATTGTAGCTGAACAGGAAGGCGATCCACACGTATTATATCTCGTCAATACAGAGACAGACGAAGTGCGGGAAGTGCGTTCCGACATTGGGCGTTGCCTGCGTGTGAACCCCGACGGCAAACTTACCTTTGTCCACAAAAGCGAACTCGAAGGCTGGTATATCAAATCCGTCAATCCAAAGAATTTTTCCATCCGTCCCATCATAAAAGCCTTGCCCGATAGCGAGGATTTTGCATGGACATCTGATGGTACATTATACATGGCAAAAGGTAGTAAATTATACAAATTCAAATCCAGTCTCGACAATGACTGGCGCGAAATAGCCGACTTCAGCAATTACGGCATCAAAAACATTCAAAGAATCGCTATTAGCAATAATAAAATTGCCTTAGTAGATACACGGGAGTAGAGAGTGTGAGAGTGGAGAGTGGAAGAGTAACATAATATTGTCCACTCTACACTCTCACACTCTACACTCTACACTCTCACACTCTCACACTCTTAATCATGAAAATATTATCTACCCGACAAATCCGCGAATTGGATGCTTATACCATTGAGCATGAGCCTGTGGCATCTATTGACCTGATGGAGCGGGCTTCGCTGGCATTTACCGATTGGTTTGTGCAGCATTATGATGAATCGCGTCCGGTATATATTATCTGCGGACCGGGCAATAATGGCGGTGACGGCTTGGCGGTGGCGCGTTTATTAGAAAGTCGTTTTTATGCTGTACAGGTGTATGTGCTGGCATTTACAGAAAAGGTAAGTGATGATTTTGCGACCAATTTGAAGCGATTGCAGACGGCTACTCAAGTAGCGATACTGCACTTGAATGAAGCCGACGATTTACCTACCTTTAACAAAAACACTGTCATTATAGATGCCATTCTAGGCTCAGGCTTGACACGACCTGTGGAAGGATTTTTGGCAGAAGTCATCACACACATCAATCATCAGGCTGCCGCGAGGGTCAGCATTGACATTCCTTCGGGCGTTTTTGCAGACAAACATACCGGAAAAAATATCAGCATTGAAGCAGGGCGCACTTTCTGTTTTGAACTGCCGAAACTGGCGTTTATGTTTCCCGAAAATTATACTAAAGTCGGTAATTGGGATTTTGCGTCGATTGGTCTGCATCCCAAAGGAATAGCAAAAATGGATAGCGGTTTTTATTATATTGATAAAAAATTTATAAAAAATATTATAAAAAAACGATATAAATATGACCACAAAGGAACTTACGGTCATGCCTTGCTCATCATGGGATCGCGCGGTAAGACGGGTGCTGCGCTACTGGCAGCTCGTGCCTGCCTGCGAAGCGGTGCGGGTCTGGTGACTTTGCATGCGCCCAAATGTCTTGAAAATCTCTTGCCCCTAGCACTGCCCGAAGCCATGTATAGCGGTGACGGTCATCCCGATTATTTTACGAAAATACCCAAACTGGATGCCTATCGAAGTATCGGGGTCGGCTGTGGTTTGGGTACATCCGAAGAAACCCAAAAAGCCCTGCATCAACTTCTCACCAAACACGACCATCCAATGGTACTCGATGCCGATGCACTCAACATCATTGCCCGAAATAAAGCATGGTTAGAGCTTATTCCAAAAGGCAGTATCCTAACTCCACATCCAAAAGAGTTTGAACGATTATTTAATATACAAATTAATGATTTTGAACGAAATATGCAGCAAATGGTCATGTCTGAAAGATATGGTATTTTTATCGTATTAAAAGGCGCACACACCTGTATCACTACTCCCGACGGACAAGCATATTTCAATTCCACAGGCAATCCGGGTATGGCTACGGCAGGTAGTGGCGATGTATTGGCAGGCATCATTGCAGGTTTACTCGCAAGAGGATATACGCCTTATGAAGCGAGTATCGTAGGGGTCTATGTGCATGGTTTGGCAGGTGATTTGGCAGCCGAAAAAACGGGTGAAGAAAGTCTGATTGCAGGAGATTTGATTGAACATCTGGGACAAGCGTTTTTGAGTTGATAGAGTTGATAGAGTTGATTAGTTTATGGAGTTGATAGAGTTGATTAGTTTATGGAGTTGATAGAGTTGATTAGTTTATGGAGTTGATAGAGTTGATTAGTTTATGGAGTTGATAGAGTT
>CALIZI010000158.1 GCA_938028705.1 uncultured Saprospiraceae bacterium
TCTACGGTGAAAAGTATGGGTAAGCGTAAAGTCCGGCTATCAAAGCTATAAGGTTTTCGGAAACCTTATAGCTTTTAGGTCAATTCCGAAGTTAAATATGAAAGAGAATTTAACCGACCCACACTTTTTACCGTAGTGCCGTTTTTTTTATAGCAAGAAGTCCGCACAGCGAATGTTGCGCGGGCTTTTTTGTTTTTAATAATAAGCACCTGTGTCGTCAGACGAATCCGGTGCTAAATGATAGCCATTTTATGGAGTCAAGCACTCACTTCAAAAATTTACCTCAAAAATTCCCATTTAAATCAATGTTAATGTATCCATTTTCTGATTTGAATTAGGCAAATCTATTTATATGGTTTTTTTTTGAGACATAAATAATTTATAATAATCTGATTATCAGTTACTTCCAAAAAATGTTACAAATTGTATAACATTTGTTACAAATATGATAGCCTCTTTTTCAAATCTCACCGTTATTTGCAATACAGTAAACGATTCAAAAGTTGTTGACTGGATCTTTTAATGTTTCTCTATGGCAATGACAAGCACTTAAAGAAGAGTTGAACACAATTTATGGATGACGGGTATCGACTTTGATTTAGGTGCTTGTATTTTAATGTTAAAAATTATAGGAATTTTCGCTCATCCCTAAACTAGGGGGAAATATATTTAGTTTAAGGTAATTTGTAAAATGTAATACCGTCAACCTGACGGTGTTACATTTTACTCAATATTAAAGATGGGCAAAGATTTTACTGCAAAAATAATTATCTGTTTTTTCGGGTTTTATTTTTTAAAACAAGCATCTGTTTTATGTATCCCGGAATTTTTAGATGGAAGTTTCATAGCAAGGAAGACCAACTACCCGAAAAGGAATATAAACTTGGATATCTCTTAGTTTCCGATTTGGGTGGTTGTCTTTTTTTAATGTGGTAAGTAGTTGGACAAAAATAAACTAACAATTTTTTGAACCACTAAGTACACGAAAAACACTAAATCGAACTAACGAAAAAGAACACAAAAATCTCATAATCAATATATTAGAAAATTATTTAGTGACCTCTGTAGCCTGTCCCGTTGAAGAACGGGGTTAATTCGACCTTTGTGTTTTTTGTGTACTTAGTGGTTCAATATTTTTGTCGCACTACTTAATTTCACTTTACCATAATCAAAAAACTTCAAAATCAAAAATCTATAAATTTCATTAAGAACAGCCGCTCGAAAGGAAGTAATTATAAAGTACATCTGGGTTCCGATTTGAGCGGTTGTCTTTTTGACAATATTAAAATGCTACAATAAAGTGAATGAACAAATCACTCTTCTACCCAACTCACATCACGCGCTTCAAAATTCTCAACTGGTGTGAATATTTACGTTTTTGTCGGTTGTAAATGCCTTGGTGGTCAAGTCGGTCGATGCGTACCTGACCGGAAGCGTGGATGATTTCATTTTCGGGAAGTATGATGCCGACATGAATGACTTTACCTTCTTTATTTTCAAAAAAAGCCAAGTCGCCGGGCAGGGCTTCTTCCACAAAATTGAGGGTTTCGCCTTGCTCCACTTGCTGCGAGGCATCGCGCGGAAGTGTAATGCCCAACATCTTGAAAACCACCTGCGTAAAGCCGGAACAATCAATCCCAAAAGGCGACCTCCCGCCCCAGAGATAAGGTGCAAACAAATATTTTCGGGCAATCTTAACCACTAACTCCCGCGTAGCTGGTGTTTGTGTCGGGTCAATACTTTGTCCGCTGAACATATAGGGTTTTCCGGCAAACCAAAATCGCATCCCGTCATAGCGTGGCAGGGTGCTGCCCATCATTATTGGTCGGTAGTGGTCGTCGGTCATCGCACCTTGCGCGAGTTCGAGACTGTAAGCACAATCTTCGTGCGTGGCATCCTTGACTTCAAGAGCTTGCTTGCGGTCTATCCAACCTTCATAACCGTCTAAAGTGCAACGGATTTTAAGCCATTTTCGCTTGCGTTTCAATACCTCGAAAGTCTCGCCAAACAGGAGTTGGGAGACCATTTCACTCGTATCATCCGGCTTCAACCGAATCGGTGACATACTCAACGGGCAGATTCCAAATTTCATCGGCGCAAAAGTACGGAAATTGTTTGTAATTCGGGATTCATAATTCGTTTGTTTGTGATTTATAATTAAAATTCAAAATTATTATTTGTGAGAAAAAATCGCATGATTATTTGTTTTTTTATTTAAAAATGACGTTTTTGGGATAAAATATTCTTTTTAGTGCGTAAAAATCACATAAAATGCTACTAAGATTTGTGTTATCTAATTTTTTATCTTTCTCTGAAGAAGTAGAATTTAATTGTTTTCCTTATAAAAGGTATAAAACACATCGCCACCATATTTATACGACAAGTCAGATAGATTTATTAAAAATCTCCGCATTGTATGGTGCAAATGGTTCTGGAAAATCAAATTGGGTGAAGGCTTTGGAATATCTGAAATGTATTGCCTGTTATGGAAAAATACATCAAAATTCGTTTCAAATACATCACCGTTTTGGAGAAAAATATAGCTGGCAACCCAGCTCATTGGAATTGGAATTGAAACACGAAGACAGGTATTTTGCTTATGGCGTAAAATTGCTGAATGATGTGATAACAGAAGAATGGTTGTACGAATTATCGCCCTCAAAAGGAACAGACGAAATGATATTTGAACGCAAACAAGAAGGAGAAAAAATCACATTAAATGTACATAAAAAATATAAAAAAAGTGAACGCGATAAGGTCTTGATTGAACTGTATGAGCAGGATTTCCTGACTCCATATTCTTCATTTTTACATTTGGTAAATGAAAAACATTTTACTGAAATTAATCTGGTCAGTAAATGGTTTTTTGAACAATTAAATATTTTTCCCTCTCATTCTATTCATGGTCAATTTCAAGAGATGATTCACGATGATGCAGATTTTAGAATATTCATAAATCATACTTTACCTCATTTTGACACTGGTATTGACAAGATAGAAAAACGACAAGTGCCGTACTCATTTTACTTCAAAGATGAAGCGGTCAAAAAACATCATCAGGCATTTTTAAAAGAAAAAAACCACATCACTGTACCAATACCATATACAGACAATCATCTTTTACAAATTACAAAAAACAATAATAACGAATTAGTCATAGACGACTTTTTTCCTATCCACCAATTGGCTTCTGATAATGTTGCTTTTGATTATTCGATTGAATCTGACGGTACCATGAGGCTATTGGAATTGTTGATGGCTTTGTATGAAATTACCCACAAAGAACAGGTTGTGATAATAGATGAAATCAGTAAAAGTCTTCACCCCAATGTACTCTGTAAATTCCTTGAATTATTTTTAAAAACACCAACTAAAGGTCAGTTGATTTTTACTTCCCATGAATCGCAAATACTTGATTTAGAACTATTTAGACAAGATGAAATTTGGTTTGTAGAAAAAACTAAAGCGGACAATTCCACAATGTACTCTTTGCAGGAATTTAAGCCGCGTAATGATAAAGACATTCGTCGCGGGTACTTATTCGGAAGATACGGGGCAGTTCCAAAATTCACTAATGCGCTCTCCAATGGCTAAAAAACAGAGCTTATAAACGCGGTGAACCGTTCCGCGATGCACGTACTTTTGTGGTGGTGTGCGAGGGTATTCGGGAGAAAATATATTTCGAGACGCTTGCTGATGAGTCGCGCGGAGTCAAGGTGGAGATACTTGCGCCTGTGGGTGAGGATGAAGGTAAATCTGCTCCTAAATGGTTATTGGACAGGGTCGCAAAATACGAAGATAAAAACCGTATCAAAGCAGATGACCAAGTCTGGTTTGTATTGGATATTGACCGTTGGACAAGTGAAGCTATTTATACCATTTACCAAGAATGTAAAACGAAAGAAAATCGGCTTACAGCTATCAGTAATCCCTGTTTTGAGGTGTGGCTATACAATCATTTTGCTGCGGCGCACCTCACCGGATTTGATACTTGCAGTCAATTGAAACAAGCGATTCACCGTCAAATTTCCGGTGGGTATAAAGCGGAAGTATTTACAAAAGATATTGATCAGGCTTGTGAAACAAGTAAAACCGCAGATACAGACACTAAGCACTTTCTTCCGGCACCTTTGCACACCAAAGTGTATCAATTGTATGAAGCCATAAAGCCCTTTTTGAAACGAATTTAAGGTGTCGGCTATCTATCCCATTCATTCAAAATTCACTCATTGTATTCACTAACAAACTGTTAAACTTTCCAACTATACTTTTAGTTACGAAATAAAGACCGTATATTTGTAGCATATCAAACCACACAAGCATGGCAAAAAAAATATTGACACCCCTTGAACTTAAAGTAATGAATACCTTATGGCGGCTAAAATCGGCTTTTGTCAAGGATATTCGCAGCAATTGGGATGAGCAACCACCTCCGGCATACAATACCATATCCACTATCGTCAGGATTTTGGCGGATAAGGGTTTTGTAGGGCATGAGGCGCACGGGCGTACCCACAAATATCACGCACTCATCAGTCGTGAAGACTATCAGGGAACTTTCCTCAACAATGCTTTAAAAAATGTGTTTAAAGGGTCGGTCAGTTCCTTGGTTTCTACGCTGATGGACAATAGTGAAGTCTCTGACAAAGAACTCGAAGAACTAAAACGACTCATCGACAATGAATGATAAAATCTTGAAAGATTGAACTTGCGCTTTGTTTGACATTTGAATTTCTGTTTGACACTTGCGCTTTCCCGATAGCTATCGGGATTGAACTTGAACTTAAAAATGTTACTGTACACAACACTCAGTTATCTCCTATCCATACCGGGCATTTTGGTGTATTTCTTTTTCATCAGAAAGAAGAGTACACCTGTGCATCGTCAGCGATTTCTGTATTTTGTATTGGCGATGAGTTTGAGTTTGCCCGCTTTATTTTTGTACGTTTTTCCGAATGTGCAGCCCGCTACTTTCAAGGCAATGGTTGCTCAACAACCCTCCCTGTCGGATGAAGTACAAGTATGTTATAATCAAGCGATTGCACAAGAAGATTTTTGTCAATGTGATGAACTCAAACAGGAAAGTATGATTTTGTACAAACGTTATAATTTGTACGAAACAGCGATTGATTATAAATTTTATTTACAAATAATACTTGGCACTACGGCTTTATGTATCTTCGTATGGTTGGTCTTCCGGTGCTTCTTTTTGGTGCGCCTGATTCGCAACTCTAAGCAAGAATTGAAATGGATAGACGGCAAACCTTACTACCTTTTGTATGATGAAAATAATGAGATACTCGCCGCATCATTCAGACTATGGAAACGCTACATCGTGTGGCGACCTGCACTCGACCAATTGCCCGAAAATGAACAACAAGCCATTCTTTATCACGAAATTGCACATATAGAAAATAAAGATACCTGGCAGCAAATCGGGATGTCGCTCCTTCAAATATTTTGGTTTCTCAATCCGGTTTATTATACCATTAGAAAAGAATTGCACCTGCTTGATGAGTTTCTTGCCGATGCTTTTGCCGCCACCAAAACAGGCAGTGAACGTACTTATGCCGCTCTCTTAATTCGCTTGAAAGAGCAACAACAATTCGGACTATTACAACTCTTTGGCGCACATCCTTTCAAGTCGCGCATCCTTCAACTCGCGCAACCTACCACCACGAATCATCGTAGTCTTTTACCAACTATTATTGTATTGTGTGCTATGTTTTTTATCGGATTTGAAACCACGCCCGTACTCACCGGACAATCACGCGATTTCTTCGAGTACGAACTTGTACAACAAGAACATTTAAAAACAGGTAAAACCTACTTTTGTAAAACTTGTCTGTACAAACAGGCGGGTGAGGAATGTGTAGAATAGTTCGTAGTGTTGTGGTTCTTGGTGCTTTAGTTTCGATATGACGCGAGAGGTTCGTGTAGTATTTTTTTTATTAATAAAATTATTTTATAATATTTTTAATATTAAAAATAAGTTATTTACAAATATCATTTAAATTAAATTCTTCAAAATGTTTGTTGTATTATCATTTGTACTTAGCCGCAATATCGAAACTACAACACTACAACACATCAACACTACTTTCAAAGATCTCTATCCAAAATATTTTCGTCCAAACCATCATTGTCTTCTTTCCGATTAGACAAAAAAAGTGGCAACAAAACCGCCACCAAAAACATCACAACACTCACCCACAAGACCACTCTCGAATAAGGATACGACATTATCCGCATGGCATAACCTGCTATAATCCCCACAAAACCAAGGACCAACATTGCTACAATAATAATGGCGTAACTAAGATTATTCATTTTAATGGTTAATGGTTAATGGTTAATGGTTAATGGTTAATGGTTAATGATTAATGGTTAATGGTTAATGGTTAATGATTAATGATTAATGGTTAATGATTAATGATTAATGGTTGCAATATGAAGATGTTTCGTGAAGAATATTTTTAAAATAAATTGATTGAAATTTAAAATTATTGTTATAAAATATTTTTAAATAAGTAGTAGGATATTTTTTTTTATAAAAAAAATACATTAAAATACTGATAATTAGATAGTTAGTGAAATTGTTTTTATAATTTAATTCAGTCCTCTTACTTAAAAATAATATTTTATATTTAATCATCCTATAAGTTTATCATTCACCGTTCACCATTAATCATTAACCATTAATCATTAACCATTAACCATTAACCATTAACCATTATTAAATTTATTATGAAAAATATTATCCCTCTCTTGATCTTGATTTTTGTCGTTGGAGCTTGTAGTTCTGATGGCTTACAGACGATTGATTTGCAGCCGCATGGCGCAAATATTTCTATCAAAGCCCCTGTCGGTGTTGAGATTCAACAAAAGCCAATAGGTTTTCGTAAGGAACTCACGATTCAAGAAGATAAGTTTGATGTGCTACTATTGGTAGCAGATGATGCCCCGCAGACGATTGCGGAATTGAAAAAAAGTAAATTGGAAAGTGTTGAATCCTCAGAGATATTTTCGCGTATTGTAGAGCAGAACGACAATGGTTTTATCTTTGAGGTCGATCTAGGTTCGGAGAAAAATTACGATTTTCGATATGTTTTTATTAAAAATAATGCAACTTATGATTTTCGTCGAAATTTTGTCGGTAATTTTACCTTAGATGAAGTCAAAAGGATGTATAATGGGGTGAAGGCTATAAAATAGTTATCAGTTCATGGTTGATGGTTCATGGTTGATAGTTCATGGTTGATAGTTCATGGTTCATGGTTGATAGTTCATGGTTCATGGTCGATAGCTGATGGTTTTTTGGCTGAAATTGGATATTAGATTAGAGTCTCCATCCTCCTGCTATGTCCAGATTGGTACCTGTGATATAACTGCTTTTAGGGTCAGCGATAAACAAGATAGCCCTGATGGTTTCTTCCAGTGTTGCGAGTCGTCCGGTGGGAATTTCGTGGAGGGGTTGACTGATGCTTGTCTCCAATACACCGGGAGAAATCATGTTGACGGTAATCCCCTTATCGGCTAATTCGGCTGCCAGTGATTTTGTCAGAATAAGTACACCGTTTTTGGCAATGTAATACGGAGCAATCAACTTTTGAGCTACAAATTGCCCCAGATTGGCAAAGCCGATATTAATGATTCTCCCGTTCTGATTGGGCAGCATGGATTGTGCCGCAAGACGATTGCAGTAGAAGGTGGCATTTAGGTTACTGTTGATGATAGCATTCCACTCCTCAAATCCGGTTTCAAGGATATTCTTTTTCAAATAATTCCCTACATTTTGTACAAGGATTTCCAAGTTGATATTTTTCTCACCAATCGTTGCAAACAAGGATTCTACCGCTTTATAATCACATAAATCAGCGCAGATAGCAAAGCAGTCAAGGTCGGTTTGTGCCTTAATCTCTTTGACTGTTTGTTCGGCTTCCTCTTGGCTATTGAGGTAATGAATGATAATGGAATAGCCTTGTTTTGCCAGTGCGAGTGCAATAGCGCGTCCGAATCCTTTGGCACTTCCTGTCACCAGTGCATATTTAGGCATGTTGTTCATAGACCTGTGTTACCAGTTTGAGTGTAGGGTCATTTAAATCCATTTTTAATGCTTCGCTCATCGAAACCCACTTGTAGCTCTGTGCTTCTTCATTGAGTTGTACATCGGTAGTGGCAGTCTTACAGGTATAGTTCAGCAAAATCATGTGAACCTGTTTGTAAAATTCTTCACTATAAACAGAGTCATAAAAAGAAACAAATTTTATATCAGAAATACTGAGTCCGGTTTCTTCTTTTATCTCGCGGATGAGTGCCTGTTCGCAGGTCTCTCCGAGGTCTATTTTGCCGCCCGGTATGCCGAATTTATGGTTCCACTTATGCGTTTTCACTATCAGAAATTTGCGGTCTTCATTGAATATCATAGCACCGACAGTGGTAATTGGATAACGTTGATTTATTTTCATTGTCTTTATAACTCTAATTTGGGTTGAGTTGTTTAGTGATGCTACTTTATTTGATAATCGCTTTATTAATTTAAATTATTTTATAATATTTTTTAAAAAACTTATAAAATCAATCCCTGCTTTACACCTTTCCAAATATTTCCTACAATATTTATTCGAAAAAAAAGACCAACAAGTCTATGCAATAGGCGATGAAGAACACGAAAAAGTCCAAGTATTCACCCAATGGTTCAAGGATTTACATAAGCAATTTAAATTTATATTTTAAAATGAAGATATAGAACTCAAACACAAACGCATCTCAAGCACCAGCCGTAAATTTTACTTTGAACTACCCGATGAACGCACCTTCAATTTTAATCAACTCTCTCATGGTTACAATAATGTCCTTGCAATAATGGACGGCATTGGACTTGAATTTGGGCTAAAACTCGTCTGATATTTAAACTTTGTCGGAAAATATGAGTTCATCGGTAGATTTTGAAAATGTCAGACGTTTAGCCCAAATTCGGAAAAAATATTCCATCCTAAATACAAATATATTATTATTTTTTAAAATACAATATCGTCAAGTTAATTTAAAATTCGTAAAATATTGATAATCAAAAATATTAGTGGGTACAAAAACGAATCGCACCCATCGAAAATTAACTTAAATGTATAAAAATTTAATTATCAATATTTTATACATTTTTATTTTTATTAAAAATAACGATTTCAAATATTTTTTCTCCTTTCAAAATCAGCGAAATCACAGGTATAAAGCCTTTGGTAAGATTAAACAAATCTGCAGCCGACACTCCCCTTACACCATGCTCATGCGTGCCGTTGCCACCGACAACATGAAGCCAAAAGACCTCACTCAATTATTCGATTAAACTTCATGTTTTTTCCTACCTTTGCAGATATAACAAAAACACCCCCAACATATAATATTTTTTTCATGAGAAAAGAAAAAGACAGCATCGGCTACATCGATGTACCTGCCGACAAATACTGGGCAGCACAAACACAACGTTCTACGCAAAATTTTAAAATCGGCGGACAAAAAATGCCGATGGAGGTCATTCGTGCCTATGCCATACTCAAAAAAGCGGCGGCGTTTACCAATCTGGAAGCAGGTATTCTGGACCAACAAAAAGCCGACCTTATCGCGCAGGTTTGTGATGAAATATTAGCAGGAAAACTCGACGACCAATTCCCGCTTGTGGTCTGGCAAACCGGCTCCGGTACGCAATCAAACATGAATGTCAATGAAGTCATTGCCAATCGCGCACACGTCATCAATGGCGGTGCATTGACCGATGAAAAAAAATATATTCACCCCAATGATGATGTCAATAAATCGCAATCTTCCAACGATACCTTCCCTACTGCGATGCACATTGCGGCATATAAAGCCTTGACAGAGAACACTTTATCGGCATTGCAGGAACTGCACGATACTTTCAAAGCCAAGTCGGAACAATTTATGGATGTCGTCAAAATCGGACGTACACACTTCATGGATGCTACGCCGGTGACTGTCGGGCAGGAGTTGTCGGGCTACGTTTCGCAAATTGAACATGGCATTCGCGCTATCAAAAACAGCTTGGCGCACCTCTCCGAACTCGCACTTGGTGGCACAGCCGTTGGTACAGGCATCAATACGCCGCGTGGCTATGCCGAAAATGTTGCCGCACACATCGCCAAACTTACGGGGCTGCCTTTCGTGACCGCGGAAAATAAATTTGAAGCCCTTGCCGCACACGACGCGATAGTGGAAGCACATGGCGCACTCAAAACAGTGGCTTGCTCGCTGATGAAAATCGGGAATGATGTCAGAATGTTGGCATCCGGTCCGCGTTCCGGCATTGGTGAGTTGACGATTCCGGCAAACGAACCCGGCTCGTCTATCATGCCCGGCAAAGTGAATCCGACACAAGCCGAAGCCCTTACTATGGCAATGGCACAGGTAATCGGCAATGATGTAGCCATTAATGTCGGCGGTATGACAGGACATTTTGAATTAAATGTATTCAAACCTATGATGATTTATAACTTCCTGATGTCAGCGCAGTTAATTGCTGATGCTGCACGAAGTTTTAATGATAACTGCATCAAAGGCTTGGAAGCTAATGAACCAAAAATCAAAGAAAATTTATACAATTCACTGATGCTCGTCACTGCCCTCAATCCGAAAATCGGTTACGATAATGCTGCAAAAATCGCCAAAAAAGCACACGCCGAAGGCACGACCTTAAAAGAAGCAGCTATCGCCACCGGATTACTCACCGCCGAACAATTTGACGAATGGGTAAAACCGGAAGATATGGTTAAGGGCTTGGAGTAGTGAGTAGCGAGTGACGAGTAGAGAGTAGAGTGTAGAGAGTAGAGTGTAGAGTGTAGAGTGTAGAGTGTAGAGTGTAGAGTGTTTACGAACTTATAACTCAATTTTTGTATTTTAATTTTTAATTTTATCTTGACAATATCATGTTTTGAAAATAAAAATATGTTTATTGTGATATTTTTCCCGAATTTGAGCTAAAACTCGTCAGACATTTAAACTTTGCCGGAAAAATATGAGGTCATCGGTGAATTTTGAAAATGTCAGACGAGTTTTAGCTCAAATTCAAGAGCAGACACCAGCTATATTAAATAAAAATCGAACATGACATTGTCAAGTTATATTATTTATAAATATAATAACTCGCTACTCATCACTCACTACTCGAAAACTCGCTACTCGCTACTCGCTACTCACAAACTCTCCACTCGCAAACTCGCTACTCAAATGAAAGGAACACATAATGCTGTAGAAGACCCGCGCAATAAAGATGTAAAAATTTATATCAATGGTGAACTCCTGCACCGTAATGATGCCAAAATATCTGTCTTTGACAGCGGTTATTTGGTGGGTGATGGGGTGTGGGAAGCCTTGCGTTTGCATCATGGGAAATTGGTGTTTCTGGATTTGCATTTGGACAGGCTGTGGCAATCGGCAAAAACGGTGGGGATGACACTGCCATTCAGCCGCGAAGAACTGACGGAAAACATAAGGAAAACCCTGAAAGCCAATGACATGCACGATGGCGTACACGCTCGCATCATGATTACGCGGGGCATCAAAAAAACACCTTCGCAAGACCCGCGACTGACGATTTCCGGTCCGAATGTCGTCATCATTGCCGAGCATAAAAAAGCCTCCGAAACCAACAAAGAACAAGGCGTGACCCTCTTTACGAGCACCATTCGCAGAGGCTCGCCCGACTACCTTGACCCGCGCCTCAATTGCCATAGCAAACTCCACGAAGTACAGGCACTGATACAAGCCATTGAAGCCGGAGCAGACGAAGCACTGATGTTGGATATTCACGGATTTGTAGCGACTTGTAATGCCACTAATTTTTTTATCATCAAAAACGGAGAGGTGTGGACTTCGACAAGTAAGTATTGTATGAATGGTATTACGCGCGGCAATATCATCAGGTTATGCCATGAAAATGACATTCCATGTTACGAAAAAGACTTTTCACTCTTTGATGTCTATGGTGCAGATGAAGCCTTTGTAACGGGTACATTTGGTGGGCTTACACCAGTGACGAAAGTAGATGGGCGAACAATAGGAGAAGGAAAATTTGGAACGACGACGAGACGTTTGAGTAATCTGTACAAAGCCTTAATTCAAACTGAAATCGAAAAAGATGCCTGATACTATCAAACGCATTTCTCTGTGGTCAGGACCACGAAATATCTCTACTGCACTGATGTATTCCTTTGCACAACGTACTGATACACAAGTATTTGACGAACCGATGTATGCCTACTATCTCACTAACTCCAAAGCAGACGAATACCATCCGGGAGCAACTGACATCATAGCATCTATGGAAAAAGACGGTGAGAAAGTGGTGAACATGATGACGACAATAAGTGAATCTTCGGTTTATTTTTTTAAAAATATGACCCACCATTTGCTGGATATTGACCGTAGTTTTCTCAAACATTTAGTCAACGTCATCCTAACCCGCGACCCTGTGGAAATGTTGCCTTCTTTTGCAAAGGTCATCCCCAATCCAAGTATGCAGGATGTGGGTTATCAATTGCATATTGATTTGATTCGAGAATTAAAGGCGATGGATTTGCCTGTGATTGTATTGGATTCAAAGAGTATTTTATTGAATCCAGAAAAGGCATTGACGCGACTTTGTGAAAAGATTGGTATTCCCTTCCAAGCACAAATGTTGAGGTGGGAAAAAGGTGCAAGACCGGAAGATGGCGTTTGGGCAAAATACTGGTATGCCAACATTCATCATTCGACCAAATTCAAGACCTACACACCCAAAAGCGAACCATTCCCCGATAGGTTGAAACCACTCTTGGCAGAATGTCAGAAATGCTACGAAGAACTGTTGAAATTTAAAATGTAAAATAATAAATATAAAATATAAAAGGATGTAATGTGAATATTTTTTTATAAAAATTTAATTTACAATATTTTAAAAATAAAAATTATTTAAAATATATTATTTCACGTTCTATCGACACTTTTACATTTTGAATTTATTATTTTACATTTTACATTATCAAAAAAATCAATCCATAATAAACGGATAATCTTTTTGCATATAATTATCGGTATATAATTCCGATGCGTCAAGGTAAGGAGATTCTTCTGCGAATTTGACACAGGCATCAATTTCCTCCTTAATTTTAGTCTGAATATTTTTGATTTTGCGCTCGGTTGCCATACCGTTTTCGAGGAGGGTGCGTTCTACATCTTTAATCGGGTCACGATCTTTGTAGTCGTCCACTTCGTCTTTAGTACGGTACTTTTGCGGGTCCGACATGGAGTGACCTTTATATCGGTAGGTTTTGATTTCGAGGAAGGTGGGTCCGTTGCCTTTACGGGCATGTTTGAGGGCGCGGTCCATCGCTTCGTGTACTGCCTCACAACTCATGCCATCAACGGGTTCGCTGGGCATATCGTAAGCGGAACCGAGTTTGTAAATATCGGTGATATTACTGGTGCGCTCTACGGAGGTTCCCATAGCGTAATGGTTATTTTCGCAGATAAAAACAACCGGAATTTTCCAAGTCATCGCCATATTAAAGACCTCATGCAAGATGCCCTGACGTGCCGCACCATCGCCAAATAAACACACTGCTACATTTTTCGTACCCTTGTACATTTCCGCAAAACCAAGTCCTGCGCCAAGCCCGATTTGATTGCCGACGATGCCATGTCCGCCATAAAAGCGTTTGGAAACATCAAAAAAGTGCATCGAACCGCCTTTGCCTTTGGTGCAACCTGTGGCTTTGCCATAGAGTTCCGCCATACAAGCATCGGAGGTGATACCTCTTGCGAGTGCCAGTCCGTGGTCGCGGTATGCCGTAATAATCGGGTCGCCGGGTTTGGTGGCACTTTGAATACCTGCCGCTACCGCTTCTTGTCCGATATACAGGTGACAAAAACCGCGTATTTTGCGTTGCTGATATAGCATGCCTGCACGTTCTTCAAACCTGCGGATACGCAACATAATCTCGTACCAGTCCAAATATGTTTTTTTGCTAAATGCTGTGGTGACTTCTGCTTGTGCCATGTTTTAGTTGACCCGTTGATTAGTTAATTGTCGATAAGGTGATTAGTTGAGCGGTAAATAACAAATATCTGATATACTGATTATAGCCGTTTTAACTAATTACCTAATCAACCAAACAAAGATACATCTTATAATTTGCAGGTGCAAGAAAAATGTAAAATGATAAGTGTATAATAATGCAAACTGTAAGGTATAATACAAAAAGAGGAAGCAGTCTGACGACCACTTCCTCTTGTCATATTTCGGTTAGAGGACGAAATATAATTATCTTACTGAGTCTATAATAGCTTTGAAGGCTTCCGGTTGGTTCATGGCTAAATCTGCCAAGACTTTACGGTTGATTTCTGCGCCGGATTCGCTGAGTTTGTGCATGAATTGAGAATAGCTCATACCTTCCTGACGACAAGCAGCATTGATTCGGGTAATCCACAAACGACGAAACTCGCGCTTTTTCAAGCGACGGTGTTCGTAGGAATATTGCATCCCTTTCTCTACGGCATTCTTGGCTACTGTATAGACTTTACTGCGCGCACCAAAGTATCCTTTGGCTTGCTTCATTATTTTTTTACGTCTTCTGCGTGAAGCAACGTGATTGACTGAACGTGGCATTTTTTATATTTTTACCAATACAATTTTATTGTACAGTATTTTTTTAGAAATAATGCAGGTATTAAATACCTAATAATTTTTTGAGACGTGGTGTATCAGCTTTGCTAGTGATACCCGCATGGCGCAAACGCAATTTCACTTTTTTCGTTTTTTTACGCAAAAGGTGACGTTTGCCTGTACGCTTTCTTTTTAATTTTCCGGAACCGGTCAGTTTGAACCGCTTTTTGGTACCGGAATGTGTCTTCATCTTCGGCATGATTAAATCATTTTATTAAAATCGGCTGCAAATATAGACATTATATTATAAACTTGTATGGTTTAGCTAGTTTTTTTTGTGATAAACATTATCTTTGGGGAAATATGCTGGTGTGCTGGTGTGCTGCAGCCCAAATTGTCGCATTTTTATTTTTATTAAGTGATTCACGCAGAGAACGCAGAGTGTTGATTATCAGTCCTCTGCGTTCTCTGCGTTCTCTGCGAACTCTGCGTGAGATGCACTGACAATACTTAGCATTATTTCACACGCGACAATTTGGGCTGCACCCTGCTGACGTGTTTTGGACGTTAAGAGCAAGCTTCAACTGTCCACATATTTATCCCGAAAGCTTTCGGGAGTGGGTAATGAACCGTAAAAAGTATGTGAAAGCTATAAGGCACTGACCTCGTATCGGCATATATGAAATACTGTAAAGGGTGTCTTGGCAGGAAGCCAAGCAAAAGCATTTTTTAAAATAAAAAAAACCTCGTTATTCATTCACGTCAATACGTCAACACAACAACAATACAACACAACAACAGGGTGCAGGACAAATCTTTAATTTTAGTAAAAAAATGATTAATGCGAGTTCTGTAATGACTGCTTTAGCTGTCAAGTATTTTTTTATTTAAATTTTATAATTAATTTAAAATGAAATATTTATGCAATATATCTTGTTAT
>CALIZI010000159.1 GCA_938028705.1 uncultured Saprospiraceae bacterium
CAATGTACTGATATTTAGCTAGTTACAAATTTTAGTACCCTGCCCACGTTTAGCAAACTTGAAAAGTTTACCAAACGGGTTTATGATACTTTGTGCAAAATTAATATCGTATAAAGTGTCAACTACATGGATGAACTTGTCAAAGTATCACTGCGAAAAATGCACATAATCACCAATATACGCTAATGACCATTAGAAAGCCCATTGTATATGGGTTAAAGTGAGTGGTTTTCTTGGAATAACACGACATTCTTTATCCGTAGTTTTCAATTTAAATATAATTGGACTTTGGGCAAAATGGGAATTAGGAAATTGGGAAACTCGGTTTAAAATCGCAACTCATTGATAATCAATTGAATAAATTTTATTAATAAAATAAAACATGTAAGTAAGAGGACTGAATTAAATTATAAAAATAATTCCACTAACTATCTAATTATCAGTATTTTAGTGTATTTTTTTTATAAAATAAAAATGTCCTACTACTTAATTAATTATTTTTTGTAAAAATCTAAAAAAGTCCCGATAGTTATCGGGATTACCGAATTTCCCAATTTCCTAATTCCCATTTTGTCCAAAGTCTAAATATAAAAACCATATAAAAAACCTTTTCAAAGTTGGCAATTCTGGTTTTTTTTATATAAATTGTGTGACTGTGTAATATTCGACACACCTTCCTCATAACCTTCTGAATACTTATATTCAAATCCATAATCATCAATTTGGAAGATTCAAGTAAATTGCTAAACAATAGCTCATTTTGTGCAACCTTCGGAATGTTTCTACGTAACAATTGGTAGATTGTGTTTGTTGGCAATAAAATATTGTAAAAATAAATATGATAAAAAGATGTTTTATGGTTGGATTGCCAAATAATTTTATTGCTCTAAATACATAAATATTATTATGAATAAAAATGGACGACCGGTAAATATTCTACTCATTGAAGATAATCCGGGTGATGTCAGATTGACCAAAGAAGCATTTAAAGAGAGTGGCATGAATGTCAATCTCAATGTGGTCATGGATGGTGTGGAAGCACTATTATATTTAAAACAAGAAGGAACTTATACAAATGCAGTGATTCCTGATTTGATTTTATTAGACCTCAATCTGCCGAAAAAAGACGGCAGAGAAGTCTTGGAAATCATTAAGAAGGATGATAATTTAATGTGTATTCCAGTAGTTGTATTGACGACTTCCGGTGCCGAACAAGATATTTCAAATAGTTATCGTTTACATGCGAATTGCTATCTGAATAAACCCATAGAATTTGATAAGTTTTTTGATTTGATTCAAAAGGTAGAAGATTTCTGGTTAAGCACAACCGTCCTGCCTACCATGATAGATTAATTTATAAAATCATAGATATGAAAATTAATATCTTAGTTATTGATGACTTGGAAGAAGATGCCAAACTGGTCAAGGTGTTTCTCAAACAAGCATCACTGAAGCATGATTTTTATTACGCAGAAACCCTGTATGAGGGCATAGAGTTGTGTGAAGAAAAAGAGATTGATTTGGTGTTGTTGGATTTGAGTTTACCTGATTCAAGAGGACTACGGACCCTGTCCGGTTTTCTTGAAAGGTCACCCAAAGATATTCCTGTTATAGTCATGACAGGTACTTCTGATGAAATGGTAGGAGAGCAAGCAGTCAAATCCGGCGCACAAGATTATTTGGTCAAAGGCGAATTTGATTACAAACTACTCTCTCGTGTTATTCGCCAAACACTGGCAAGATATAAAATATACAAAGAACTTCAGACCACAAACAAAGAACTCAATGTCATCAAAATACGCTTTGAGCAAGCCAGTAAAATGGCAAATTTCGGGCATTGGGAAATTGATATTGTAACGAATGAAATGACTTGGTCGGACCAAGTGTATAAAATCTTTGGTTTCGAACCCGGACGCTTCAATCCCTCTAAGACGGATTATATGAATTATATACACCCCGATGATAGAGATTTAGTACAAAGTACATTTGAAGAAGCCATTAAAGACGGGCAATTGCACAAGATAGAATATCGCGTCAGGGTAGGTACATCACCTATGCAGTATGTTGCCAACCAATTCCAAATATCTTATGATAATGCCAGCGAACGAACCCTGCTCTTCGGTGTATTGCATGAAATTACAGAGCGCAAACGCTCGGAGGAACTTTTGGCACAACACAAAATATCGGAAGGCACTTCAAAAATGAAGGAAGAGATACTCGAAGATATGAGTTTCCATATCCGAACACCACTATCTTCCATAGTCAATCTTTCTTATATCCTAAACGGTTCGAATCTGGATGAAGAGCAGGGTGAATCTGTAAAAGCCCTCCAACAATCCGTTGGTGACCTCTCTCTTGCGGTCAATAACATGCTCAATTTCTCCGTACTGCTTTCTGATAAGATTACAGTCGATGAAGAGCAATTTACTATTGAAAATATCATTCATGGCTTGGTCAAAATGTTCCAAATCAAGGCAAACCGTAAGAGTATTACCCTTGATGTAGATGCTGACGAAAATTTACCAAAATATTTGATTGGTGACGAAACAAAAATCAATCAAGTCCTGTATAATATACTTGACAATGCCATAAAATACACCGAACATGGCGGCAGAGTAGAATTTGGAATAGAAGCCCAAACCATAGAAATGGGCAAAGCTACCATAGCATTCAGAATAGAGGACAATGGCGTGGGTATGACAAAGGATAAAATTGAAGAAATCCTTGATGCCGACAGGTTGCTCAATATGAATGAGGAAGAAAAGAAAAAAGGCTTGGGACTTGCCATTGCCACCCGACTTACAGAGACTATGGGCGGCGAATTAAAAGTAGCCAGCGAAGAAGAAGAAGGCACAACATTTACCGTAGAAATCGGATTCAGCATTGCCGACGTAGCAGAACAAGAGATAGGCGGCGAACCTATCAGACCCATGAAAATCCTCTTTGTAGAAGACCACTTCCTCAATCAAATTGCTACCAAACGAGTACTAACCATGTGGTCGGACCACGTAACGGTAGATATTGCAGATAACGGAAAAATCGGCGTAGAAAAATTCCAAGCCGAAGATTATGACGTTATACTCATGGACTTGCAAATGCCGATCATGAACGGCTTTGAAGCCACCGCACAAATACGTATGCTCGACCCTGATATACCCATTATAGCACTCTCAGCAAACACCAGTAAAACAGAAGCGGATAAATGCTTTGCAACCGGAGTCAACGACTACCTTGCCAAACCATATAATCCCGAAGAACTCAAAGGTAAAATTATCACCTTAGTATATCGAAAACCCCGCAGAGGAGAAGAATAAATGAATTAATCGATCAATCAGGTTAATTCAGTATTGTTAAAATAGTTTTTTAATTTTTATAAAATAATTATCTATAAATATTTTTTATTATAAAAATATTAATGCTTTAAAAAAAATATATAAGGCTCCGGCTACTATAATAAAGATTAAACATTTGGAGGGATGGGACTTTGCACCGGCAACGGAGGCAAGGTCCTTCTTTTTTTGGTGCTACTCAACTTCAATTTTGTTTTGAATTTGCGACAAGTTTATCTGATTGGTTGACACTTCATACGATATTAATTTTACACAAAATATAAGTAACCCGTTTGGTAAACTTTTCAAGTTTGCTAAACGTGGGTAGGGTACTGAAGTTTATAACTAATTAAATATCGGCACATTACTTCTCCGATAGCTATCGGAGAGCAAACTTGAAAAGTTTACCAAACGGAGTATTTAAATTTTGTTTTGATTTTTAAAATCAATTTCCAAAAGTATCAACTACTTTTATGGTTTAGATAAACTTGTCGAATTTGCACTTGAAGTTGAAACTATGATAGAAACCAAGCGATTATTAATTACCGAATTTGAAAAAAAGGACTGGAAAGCCGTACACGAATACGCTTGCAGAGCCGACATACTCATCTATGAAATATGGGGACCCAATACCGTTGCCGATACGCAAGCCTTCATTGAGCGGGCTATCGCTGCCCGGCAGGTACAGCCACGCATGCTCTACGAATTTGCTATTTTTTTAAAAGAAGAAAAAAAATTGATTGGTGGCTGTACCTTTAGAAAAAAAGCGAATTTGGAAGAAGGAACCATCGGTTATATTATTCATCCCGACCATTGGCAACAAGGATATGCCACAGAAGCCGTACAAGGATTAACACATTACATTAAGACCGATTTGAATATTCACCGGATTGAAGCCACCTGCGATACAAGAAACATCGCCTCCCAAAAAGTTCTCGAAAAATGTGGTTTTCAACAAAAAAACTACATTAAAGACCATTTTGAAATGAAAGGAACGATGCGTGATACTTTTCTTTATGCAATTTAGTTCATAGTTCATAGGCAATAGTTCATAGTTCATGGTCAATAGTTCATGGTTCATAGTTCATGGTCAATAGTTCACAGTTCATAGTCAATAGTTCACAGGCAATCGTCTTCTATGAACCATGAACTATGAACTATGAACCATGAACTATGAACTATTGACCATGAACTAATTTTAAATATAAAAAATACGTATAAAATGAGTTGAAATCACCCAAAAAGCGTTAAAACTGCATCCGATTTTCCATTTTTAAGTAAAAAAATAAAAAATTCGTGTAAAGGAATTTAAATTTTGAGTAGCTTTGGTGTCCGATTCCGGTTGGTCGGTAGTTTTTCTGTTGATGTCCACTGGCAGATGTAAAAAACTACGGGCTATGGACAGCTAAATTGTGGACGACTCGAATAAAAAATGAGACATATTGTTCTAAGTATCTTGGGATTATTGGTGGCAGTGATGTGCTTCGGGCAAAGCGAAAGGCTATATGTCAAATTTTCGCGTGCGGCGGGTTTTTATAAACAAAGCGTAAACATCAAACTCACCTGCAACGATGATAATGCGACCATATATTATACACGAGATGGCTCTGTGCCTTCGACACGCTCCATTCGTTATAAAGTACCATTCGAACTCGAAACGACGACCGTAGTACGGGCTATTGCTGTAAAAGGCGATAGAAAAAGTAATACCGTTAGTAATACATATCTTATTGATTTTAAGACCACATTCCCGGTAGTTTCGCTTTCCCTCAATTCAGATTATCTTTTTGATGAAGAAATCGGACTCTTCCAAATGGGTCCGAATGCCGATTCCCTTTCACCTTATTACGGTGCCAATTTCTGGTCAAGAAAAGAAATACAAATCCATACGGAAATATTTGAAACCGACAAAGAACGCATCTTTGGTGCCAATACCGGAATGCGCCTGTTTGGTGGTATGAGTCGCCTTTTCCCACAAAAATCAATGGCTATCATGACCCGTAGCCGCTACGGACCTACCCGTTTCAGGCATCCGATGTTTCCCGAAAAAGACATCTCTACCTACAAATATTTTGTTTTACGAAATACCGGAAGCGATTTTAACAAATCGCATATTCGTGATATATTTGTCAATTCGCTCATTGAGGGGATGGATCTTGAAAAACAAAGTTTTCGGGGGTCTCATGTCTTTTTAAATGGAGAATATTGGGGACTGTACAACATCCGCGAGAAAATCAACCGTTATTTTGTGGCTTCCCATACTGATGTACACAAGGACAGTATGGACCTTATCGAACATGAAAGTCGGGTAAGGCGCGGTGATACCAAGCACTACAAAGCCATGCTTCAATATATGCGTGACCACGACCTCCGCGACCACGAAGCCTACCAGCACGTCAAAACCCTCATGGAGGTCGAAAATTATATAGATCACCAAGTCGTACAGATTTATATTGACAATGAGGATGCGGGAGGGAATATCAAATTCTGGCGACCACGCACGGACAACGGACGTTGGCGTTGGATACTCTACGATACCGACTGGGGCTACGGCTTACACGACCGCAAAGCCTACAAACACAATTCGCTCAATTTTCACCTTGAACCCGAAGGACCAAGATGGCCCAACCCGCCTTGGAGTACCTTCATACTTCGCAACCTGATGCGAAACGAAGAGTTCAGATTGCAATTCGTCAATCGCTTTTGCGACCATATCAACACCTACTTCGATCCGGAATATACCCTCAATCATTTGGATACACTCCTGACCGTCTATGAACCCGAAATGAAGCGACACCTCAAACGCTGGGGCTTGAGCCGCTCAAGGCGCAAAAGACACTTGGAACGCATCCGCAAATTTGCCGTAGAACGTCCGGCGTACATGCGCGAAGATTTGCAAAAACGCTTCAACGCAGGCGATACCGTCCGTGTCAGTATTGAACATTCCAATGAAGGACGAATTATTTTTAATGATAATATAGAAATTGAAAAAGAAGATTATACCGGATTGTATTTTCAAAATTTCCCCGTCAAAATCAATGCCCTGCCACACTTCGGCTACCGTTTTGTAGGTTGGGAAGGTCTGCCCGATACCTGCTCATTACCAACGGTTTATATGGATATATCCAAAGCCGAACACTATAAAGTCAAAGCCCTTTACGAAAAATCGACCCACCCGATGGCAAACAAAGTGATGTTCAACGAAATCAGTTGCAACAACAAAACCACCGGCGATTGGGTAGAACTTTTCAATCACTCTGATGAGGACGTGAGCCTCAAAGACTGGTACTTTCTGGACAGAAAAAACGAATTTCGATTGCCCGATTCTATCCTGCATGCAGGTGACTATTTCATCCTTTGTGAAGATACTTCTGCCTTCAAAAAAGTATTCAGAGATGAAAAAAGAATCATCGGCAACTTCCCCTTCGGTTTGAGCAAACGCAAGGAGCGCATCGAACTTTATACACACGAAGGCGCACCCATCGACAGCCTACGCTACAAACTCGAACCAAGCGATTCTATATTTACCCTCAGCCTTAACCTGCCCACCAAAGACAACAGTGCTTTGGACAGTTGGGATATTGTCGGAGGTTATGGTACACCGGGTATCGACAATCCTTCTTATGTAGAAGCCCAAGAAGTAGAAAGAGCAGCAAGGCAACGCCGAACCAACAGCTACTTGATAGGTCTGCTTTTGGTACTCGGTTTGACTACCATTATCGGCACACGCTGGCGGTGGCGACGCTCCCGCAACAACAAAGCTAATACAACAGTGCAAGGAGAATCGGTGGCAAGTTGATGATACTTTTTTTATAAAAATCGAATAACGAGTTTTTTTTATTTTAAAAATGCGCTTACTTGGCATTTCCGCAAAATACCCGTTGCGGTGCTTTACTCATTCGATACGACATCCATACTTTATAGCTTTTGTGTACTTATATTCGTTTTCTACTCGCCTGTTAAATATGCGGATACACAGAATATTTCTCCCGGCATACAAATCAGAAAAGAAAATTCAAGTCATATCAGATAGCAATCCCAATTCGATAATATCACTCACATTTTTCTCTTCCAATTTTTTCAATAACACATCACGACTTTCATCATTCAAATAACATAAAACGAAATTAAACGAATTATTTTTTTTCGGAAGTTGGTTTAAATCAATGTAGAGTCGGCACTTTTCACAAGGCTGATATTTGCTTTTCAAATCGTCAATATCTTTCAACAACGAAGAATATTCACAACTCAAAGGGGCATTATCATCCACTTTATAATCGTGTGTTTTGGCAGGTTGTATATTGTGTAGCGGGTCGAGCAAAACGATAGAAAATACCCGATTTTCATCCCAAAAACCCACAATTCTTCCGAGTGCTTTGGAAACTTGAAATTGAAGTAAGGGAAATTCATCTTCGTTTTCGAGATAGTGCTTGGGAATCCAGTTAAGGTCAGTCCTTTTTATTGGGATATTTTTAGCATCCCAATCAATTTTATGATAACGAAAATCTCTGCTCAACGTTGGATTGGCGGCTATTTCGTTGCGTGTCATTTTCGATAAATCACCAAGACGATTTAGTAGGGAAACAAACCACTTTGATGGTGATTTATCCAATCCGAAATACTGAATTTGTTTGAAATAAGAAAATGAAAATGTCCACTTATCGGAGGGAATATTTGTTTTCGATATTGGTGGAATGACAGGACGTTTTGGTATATCGGGTTTCCGAATGATTCTTTTACGCTTCTTGCTCATGTACAATCAGGCTCTTGTAGTATTTTTTCATTAAATTTGGTTCGATGATACGGTTGCTGCGTTCAACAGGAGACAAATCTTTTCGGGTCTCTTGCCAAGGCAATTCTCTATGACTCAAGCCCTCCAATTGTGCGCCCGAATATGGCATATATACTTCTAACACTGAATCAATATGGATTTTCTGTTCTTCCGTCAAAATAAGTCCGACCTGTTCGTTTTGCACATCTTCCAACTCAATATCCGAATACAGTATTTTGCTAGGTTTGAATCGTTCAAAAATTTCTTTATTGACCGGACCATGAATCCATGCTTGAAAATCTTCGACAAATAATTTTTTATCATAATTCGCTAAATACCAAGCCTGTATATAGTACAATAGTTTTTGTAATTTTAAATGATTCAATGGTGTATCTACATCACCTTTCGTTTGAATGATGATGTAATCTGTAACGTCGTGTATATTTGCAAAATTCTGCATGATATTTTGTTGTTTTACAACTAAACAAAAATAGCGAAAAACCATCAATAAAACAACAACCTGACATTTCTTGTTTCAAAAAATTTGTTTTTACTTTATTTTTATTCAAAATCAAGATATTCTCTGTAAATTACACCAGAAAATAATACGATTCAACAATAATAAAATGACATTCAAAATAACATTCATCACAGCTATATTCTTATTGATAATCAACTCATTATCAATCGCTATGCCTGTCTCACAAGCAGAAACTCCTCTCCCAAAAAGTGAACAAGTATCAGAGAAGAAATCAATTTTTGCGAAATCGTTTTTTTTCAAAAAAATAAAAAAACGAGAAAAAGCCTCTGCACTTGCCATCATTGCAGTAGTGACTGGGGCACTGTCCATACCACTTTTTATAACGGGACTACCCGGTGCAATAGCGGCATTAATTGGTATAGTTACCGGAATTTTAGCAATCATTTTAGCCAAAAACAAAAAGTCTAGAAAATTAGGAATTGTCGGACTGTCATTAGCCTTGACTTGGTTAGCTATCGGATTACTTGGATTAGCAGTCATCAGCTTCTCTATGGCAATTTTAGGACATTAGTAATGTATTGAATACAGAAAAGCGAATATTTATGACATTCAAAATAACATTTATCATGTTTTTTGGTAATGTTCGACGAATGCTATTGAACCACGAAGCGCACTAAGAACACGAAAATCGAATAGGCGCAGAGTTCACAAAATATTTATAAGTAAGCCGAGATAATTTCGGGTTATCAATTTATTAAAAAAACTGTTATGAGCATGAAACGTTCTCACCGCTCAAAACCCGTAAGTGCCAATTATATTTTCTTTGTGATAAAACTCTAACTGATACACCGAAGCCTCCTCTTTATTATCAAAACTATTAATGCTATGATAGCGAATAGTATTGTGGTCAGCCACTTTGCAAAATTTTAGTTTGTAGTATTTATCGTAAGTTTCACTACCTCTTTCACCATATACTACCTGTTCCCAATTATCTCTCACTTTACGAAAAATTTTTGCTTTTATCAGCACTTCATCTTCCGACGAGGGCGTTTTGGGCGTGAGTAAATCAAGATAAAAATGGATGTCTATATTGCTTTTATTCACTCGTGTGATCTTGATATTATTGATGGCATAACTGTCAATATTGGCATGAGTGTCTTGTTCGTCCAGCACTCCATTTGGTGAGCCATTTTTAAGTTGACGAATGGCTTGAACATATTTAATGGAATCCTCGCGGAGTTTTTTAGCTTCGTTTTCGAGTGCGGTGAGTCGGGGTTCCATCTTTTCATATCTCTTATTCCAAAATCGCATCGGTACGATTTCGTCTATCAAATTATCATTTCTACCCCTCAAAAAATTGTTGGATGTGGTCAATGCCCTTACATCCATGACGAGTTCGGCGTTTTCAGCTTTGAGTATCAGGAGTTCGCGCTTGAGTTGTTCGTTTTCGGTTTTGAGCGCACTACAATCTTGACTAAAAGACGAAGCACAAAAAAATATGACATTTAAAAGTATCATAATGCACCGCAAATAATCGAATAGTCGGATAGCTATGTTTGATGACATAATGATTGATTTTTTATGTATAAAAATCCGGCATGTTTAAATTTTCTGCCTTATGTCTCATAGTGGATGTTTTTTCAGAAGTCTAAAATAATAAATGTAAGCGTATTAATGGTAAGCGAAAGAGATATTTTATTTTTTTTATTTTTAATGAATTGAAAATCAATATGATAGAAAAATGTAGATGGTTCATCTAACTTTGTCCAAGATTAAGTGCCGCACTAGGTTTCCACATTAATCTTATCAGCAAGCGTAACGGGTACTTTAACGAGTTCGTCGTCAATTTTAATTTCAATAAAATCTTCTGTTTTACTCATGACTTTAAATGATTCGTCATGCCCGATGCCCAATTGCCAAAGGCGTGTAACGAGGTAACTATTCAATTGGTTTTCAGCAACTTCTGCTACGGTATCAATGGACAAACTACTCAATGATTTATCAGGCTGATAATCGTTTTGTGGTATCGGTGCGCCGTGTGGGTCGAGTTTCGGATAACTCAAATTGGCTTCTATTTCATCCAACAATTCATCGGTCAAAACATGTTCATATATTTCCGCTTCTTCGTGGATTTGTCCGGCATCCATGCTCATTTCCTGTACCAAATAGGTCTCCCACAGGCGGTGTGCGCGTACCAATCTTGTCGCTTGTTTGATACCTTCCGACGTAATCGCCAACGTACCGCTGCTTTGCCGTACCAAGCCTTTTCTTGCCAATAAATTCAAGTTGTATTTGAGTGTGTTGAGATTGAAACCCAACCTTTCTTTCAGATTAGGCAGTGAGAGCGAGCTACGCTCATGTAGCTTTAGGGTTTGCTTCAAAGTATCTTCAAATTGTATTCGTTTACGTATTTTTCTTTTATATAAAAATTTAAATAATAAACCTTTTTGCGGAGCAAAAAATACAGCTAAAAGATAAAACAAAGTAGCCGTCACTGCCATTGCCGGACCGGGCGTGGTGTTGTAAAAATCGGTAATCATCAAACCAATCACCGAAGCCAGTACCCCTATTATCGCTGAAATAAGGAGCATATATTTCAGCCGATTAGTCAGCAACAGTGCCGTAGAAGCAGGCGTAATCAACATCGCCACCACCAATATCACGCCCACCGCCTGCATCGAAGCCACCACTGCAAAAGACAGCAACAACATCAAATAATAATGAATCGCACGAACAGAAATACCCATCGTTTCGGCGATAACCGGCTGAAAAGTAGTCGCAAACAAATAACGATAAAATAACACGACACTCAACAGTACATAGACCGTAATGCCGGCAGTGAGGTACAAATCGGAGTTGGAAAGTCCTAATACATTGCCGAATAGGAAGTGGTCGAGGTCGAGGTGTGCGCCTTCGCGTGCTACTTTAGAAATCCACATTACACCAATCGAAAACATCGCTGTAAAGACAATTCCAATGGCTGCATCGTTTTTCGTTTTTACATTATGCTGAATCCATGTAATACAAATCGCCGTCAGCAATCCGGCAACCACAGCCCCCGTAAATATCGCCAATACCCCCGCACCACCTACAATAAAACCCACCACTACGCCGGGCAATACCGCATGTGCCAGCGCATCGCCTACCAATGACATATTTCGCAATACGATAAAACAACCCAATACGCCACACATCAATCCTACCAAAACGGAGGCTATCAGGGCGCGAATGCCTAGTGCATAATTAAATAAATCAAATAATTCCATTGTTTTTGTAAAATATAAATCATATCCGTATCGCAACCATATCGCAATTGCAATCGCATTGTAGAGACGCAAAATTTTGCGTCTCTACAATGCGATTGCAATTGTGATTGCGATAATTGACGATTAATGCAACATTGTTTTATGTAATATATTCAATTGTCCTCTGTATGCGCGGTTAATATTTTCCTCCGTAAACACCTCCTCCGTATCGCCGCAGGCAACCAACCATTGATTCAACAAAATGACCTTATCAAAATAATCATGCACTTTCGAGAGGTCGTGATGAATCACCAAAATCGTTTTGCCGGACTTGCGTAATGTTTTAAGGATTTCGACAATTTTCTGCTCCGTTTTAATGTCCACGCCTACAAAGGGTTCGTCCATCAGAAAAATATCTGCTTGCTGACACAAGGCACGCGCAATGAATACCCGCTGTTGCTGTCCACCCGAAAGTTCGCCGATTTGTCGGTCTTTGAGTTGGTCAATACCCATATCGCGGAGGGCTTGCATGGCGATATTTTTGTCTTGCCCGTTGAGGCGTTGGAGGATGCGCTTGAAGGGGTAACGCCCCATCATCACCACATCCATCACCGTAGCCGGAAACTGCCAGTCTATTTCGCCTTTTTGCGGAATATAGACCATCTTTTTACGCTGATTATCAATGGGTTCGCCATTAATCAGCACTTGCCCTGTATTGACCGGAATCAGACCCAAAATCGCCTTAAACAAGGTAGATTTTCCTGCCCCATTCGGACCCAATACACCATATAATTCACCCGCCGCCAAATCCATATAGATATTCGTCAGCACCGTTTTCCTATCGTAAGAAACCGATAATCCTTTTATCGAAATTGCACCCATAGTTTAATGGTTAATGATTAATGGTTAATGGTTAATGATTATTTTTCGCGTAGCGAAAATGCTTTATTAATCATTAACCGTTCACCATTAATCATTAAAAAATTACCTATTCATTTTTCTAAACATAAACAGCATCGCACCGACCAATAATAAGCCTATCAATATTGCAGAAAGAGGAAAACCTGATGAAGGCGTATTGTCGTTATTGGCTTCGGTGGCATTGCTCAATTTTCCGGTCAGTCCTGCCACGATTTTATCGGTATTGGCTTTGAGCATATTGATATACGAATCGCCGTCGGAGCCGGGCTTACCGATAGAATCTGCATACAAAGAACCACCAACGACTACGCCGTTATCTTTGGCAATTTGTTCCATTTGCTTAGGATTTATCGTAGTTTCTGTAAAAATGGCAGCTACTTTTGATTGCCTGATAATCTCTATCAATTGTAGTATATCCTGTGTCTGCACATCGGCATCAGTGGATGTACCAAGTACCGATTCGAGCTGAATACCGTAGCGTTTGCCATAGTATTGAAAGGCATCGTGTGAGGTGACGAGGATGCGTTGTGCTTCGGGTATTTTACTGATTTGTGTCAGTATATACTCGTCCAGTTGCTTGATTTCAGCACTGTATGTGTTATAGTTTTTTTCGTAAAAATCTTTATTGGCAGGGTCAAGTGCTACAATGCCGTTTTTGATATTTTCGGCATATTTCAGACCGTTTTGTGCGTTCATCCATGCGTGTGGATCGGGCGAATCGTAGGTCAGGCTTTTAATCGGGTTGATGCCTTGCGTAGTCAGAATGACGGATGCTTTGGTGCCGGAATTTTCAATCAATTCATCCAACCAACCTTCAAAGGTCAAGCCGTTTTTGAGGATGAGGTCGGCATTGACGACCATTTTGGCATCCTTTGGCGTGGGCTTGTAGAGGTGAGGGTCGCCACCTATGGGTACGATGAGTTCGATATTCATTTTATCGCCTGCGATGTTTTTTGCCATATCTGAAAACATGGAGGCAGTGGCAACTATGGTGGGTTTTTCGGCTTTGATTTGAGGGGCTGCAAGTAGCAGAAATGTGATTATATATAAGGTGTAATTTTTCATTTTTATAAATTACCGTACAGGCGATTTCAATCGCCATGTATAATATTTTTTCTATAATTATCTATGAATAAATATTTTATAAATTAATTTATTTTTACATGGCGATTGAAATCGCCTGTACTATATTTTTAATAATAAATTTTTCGATACTTTTTCGCTCAATTCTATATCTCGTTCATCATCTATTCTGACAGAAACGGACTCGTCAAACTCATGTAATTCAAGGACTTGTATTTTTGTACCAATACTAATATTGACTTTTTTGAGGTAGCGCATCAGCGAATCGGGATGTTCCTGTAAGCCTGTAAGTACGCCGTGCTGTCCGGTTTTGAGGGTGGAAAGTGGCGTGAGTTGTCGCGTGGGTATGGTGCCGTCGGCATTGGGAATGGGGTCGCCATGCGGGTCGAAGCGGGGCTGACCAAGATAGTTATCTAAGCGATTAATAAGTTCTTCGGAGCGGACGTGTTCGAGTTCTTCGGCAATATCGTGTACTTCATCCCATTCAAATTTGAGTTTTTCTACCAAAAAATACTCCCACAAACGATGCTTACGCAAGAGCATTGTTGCTACCTTTCTACCTTGTTCTTTGAGGTGTACGCCTTTGTATTTTTCGTAATGTATCAAATCTTTTTCCGACAATCGGCGCAACATATCCGTCACCGAAGCAGCGGCGGTATTCATTTCTGCTGCTATTGCATTGGTGGTAGCGGTAGGGTTGCCATTTTCTTCTGATAATTTGAAAATAGCTTTTAAATAATTTTCTTCTGTGGCTGTTAATCGCATGTTTAATGATTGGACTTTGGACATTTTGGAAATTAGGTAACTGGGAAATTAGATTTTAAATCGTAAATAATTGATTGTCAAGTATTTAATTTTATTTTATAATTATTTAATAAAAATCCCGATAACTATCGGGATACCTAACATCGAATTTCCTAATTCCCCAATGTCCAAACTAGTTGAATGAATGAGTGTTGAATTTTGAATGAATGAATTTTTGTAACGCAAAATTACATATTTTTAGATTAATCTAAAAATATTTTTAATAAAAATTGTTTTTAAAATTATCGTAGTGTCGAAAAATAAAACAAATAACAAGTTTTTTCATCTTTTGTTTTTTTGGAATTTGTTTTTTGATACTATTTACAGGCTAGTCAGTCATAATAGAGACAGTGTTCATTTTTTATAAAAAAAATCATTCACCATGAAATTGATAAATATTCAATGGCTTGTGATAGTTGCTGCAAGTGTATTTTTATTGAGCAGTTGCGGAGCCACTCGACAAGCGAATCAACTCTTACAACACCAAGAAATATTGACGGCAATTGCCAGTGATACGACCGCTACACCGGAAGAAAAACTGGATATACTGATGACCAATATGACGGGCATGATGCACGAAGGTATGCGTATTGCCAATCCGAAAAAAGGGGTAGGCTATGTCACCAAATTCGGGAGTCAGAATACAGCTTCTATCGAAAAAATATTGAATGAAGTAAGTACCTGGCAAAGAGGTATGGGTTCGGTAGAGCGTATTGCACTTGGCGCACGTATGTTGCAAAAACCTTACGCCAGAGATGCCTTTGAATTGATACCCAAATTTGTACGGAAATATCAGCGCATTGCTTTTGTCACTCGTACCACTAAAAAGTTGAGTTCAAGTGTGATAGGCTTTGGATTGGACAGGATAGGGCTGAAAGATATTTTGAGGTAGTCGTGAGTAGCGAGTAAAGAGTAGTGAGTAAAGAGTAGCGAGTTTTTTGATAATCCCTGATTTGTATGTCGGGAGCAACATTCGATTATCCACATATTTAGCGCGGGAGTGGAAAACCGCAGAAAGTATGTGAAAACAATAAGGCTGTGACCTCGTATCGCCGGGTATGAAATGCTGCAAAGGGTATTTGGCAGGGAAGGTAAACAAAGGCATTTTTAAACTAAAAAAAAGACCACGCTATATCGAAAAAATAAAAAGGACTTACCTTGTGGTAAGTCCTTTTTTGTATCAAAAAAGTATTTAATATTTAATGAATTTTTGAACCAATACAGTATCATTGGCTACAAGGTGTACAAAGTAAATACCCGATTCCAAGTTGCTCACATCAAGCTGCATGTTTTGTGTGCGCTGTTGATGTTGTTGAATGATTTGACCGTTTATATCTACGATGTTAATCTGTTCTTTTGTCGTATGTGATGTATAAACAGACAAGTTATTTTTCGCCAAAGTCGGGAATACTTCCAATCTCACAGATTGTTCTTGTCTTTGATAGGCTTCATTATTATCTTCCTGCCAAAGTGGAGCTACTCCCCCACTCAAGCAGAATGTATTGCTTTGTGAAGCTCCGAAGCCACCGCCACCGGATGCCAGCGTAGTACCGTTGGCATCGGTCAATGTATAATTTCCGCATAAGCCCGGCGTGACGACGGAACCCAATGTAGCCACTACGCTACCGGGTGTAATCAATGTTCCGGGCGTGACAAAGGTTCCGCTACTCGAAGCAGTACTCTGGAACGGACACATACCATTATTGACGCTGTCATAAAAATTTAAGGTATAGCAGCCGTCAGACAAACAGGTATTCTCTACGGTGCTACCATTTCCAATTTGTCCGATGCCGTCGCCGAAAGCAACTACATTTCCACCTGCATCTTGAATATCCCAACTTGTTTGTGCCGGAAATCCGTCAAAGCTGATTCCCAAATCCACTGTTGCACAACTCGCCACACAATCATAAGCTGCCGATGCGGTCAGGTCACATAAACCCGGTTGAGCGGGCTGTACGCCATCATTGAAACTGATGCTGACATCATTGATAGTGCCACCTACATCACCATTTAAGTAACAATTATAATCTTCAACATAAAGCACCCATTGATTTCCATTAACATCGCAGGTGCTAAAAGAGCCGTTTCCATTGACATTGTCATCACCGTCTAATGTACCGTCAAACTCACCATTGGGTGTACCCGGTGTAAAGCAGACATTCACCGGTCCGAAGTTGCTACCTGTCGTAAATGCCGCACCCAACCATAATACTTCATATTCATAAGCTCCACAGTTGGGACTACCAAGAATAAGCCGGACTGCACTCGAATTACCAAAAGTGATGTCCAAACAAACTTCGGTAATACTTCCCAAACCTGTTGTATTGACCGTACTCGCATTTTGTGCAGTGGGAATGGTGAATGGAATCTGCCATATTGAGGGTTGTGTACCGTTTTGGCAGTCTTGTAATTCATTGGCACTATCTAGTGTAGTGGAGCCGATAGTTCCCGTCAAAAGAATATCACTTTCGGGTATGTCGCAACATGATACCGGATAAGCTAAAGTCACATCATAATCAACCGTACCGGAAGCTCCCGTAGCAACGGGAAAGCTTGGACCTCCGTTTTGATTGACCGTTACATAAGCTGCACAGTCGGGCGTAAGTGTCCATATAGGTGCATCGCAGGTACTGTCATTAAATGTTACCAAATCGGCTGCCGCAAATTGTGTCGGGTCAGGATAAACGGTCAATGTCAGTGTACCTGCATTGATTTCCTGAATGCTATTGTCTGTACATCCTGTATTTAAATATAAAGTCTGCGTAACAGGCGCACAGGTCGTCGGATTGGTCAAAGTAACCTCAGTACCTGCTATTGCTGTACCACCTGCACTGATGTAATTACCTGTACTCCAAGTAAATGTTGCTGCACTTGCATTGTCCAAAACAACACTACTAAAATCCGTAGGCAAGGTATAAGTTCCCAATCCTGCACAAATATCTTCCGAACCGGCATAAGCCGTTGTCACTTGTGCCGGACATACTACGGCGCAGAAATCTCCACAGTTTTGACTTGCTGTATAATTTCTGATGAAATCGCCCGGCTGCTGTCCGAATCCCAAACCGAGATTAATTCCAACACCTCCGAATAAATGACAATAACTCATTACCGTACCGCCATTGGAAGGGATGATTTGATTATTGGTATCATAACATGGTTCCGGATCAGTGTCAGGGTCGCCGTCTTCGTCAAAATATTTGTTTCCGCAATCGTCTATTTGTGTATTGTTGCCGTTCCACACACAATCATGCGTATGTGATGAGCCGAGATTGTGACCGATTTCGTGTGTGATGACCATTACATCCCACGAATATGTCGGAATATTGTTGAAGAATCCAAAGATATTGCTCACGCCTGTATTGAAGGTGTTGTTGCACAAGCCGCCTAAGTAAGCAACACCGCCACCGCCTTGAGCATGCAGAAGGTGTACAATATTACCGTTGGTAGTGCCATAGCCTTGAGCAGTGAGGTCGTCCAATTCGGTATCTATTCCATAAGGATCCGGCGTATCCCAGATACGCAGGAAACTGATTTGAACAGGAATACTCTCATTTGCGTACATAGCAGTTACTTGCGCGAAAAGAGCTGTAACATAATTGGTGGTATTGGCGATGTTACTGTTTTGGTCTTGATAAAAAGACTGATCTACTTCAAGATGTACGCCTACACAATCAAGCAGCGAACTTGATTTTTCGACTGCCTTATTTATCTGTGACGACAATTGTAAACCTTCTATCGGTCGCATTTCACAATTAAAGTCAAGTCTGTGGTCGAGGTCTGTATTGGCAAATAAAATATGGTCATCGCTGTTGCGAAGTTTGGCAAGCGACCTTTGTTGACCATTATAATAGATGCCACCCACAATTTCGTCACCTACAAAGGAGATGGTCACAAGACTATTGGCATCATCTGCGACTATTCCCCGATAATGCAAGCCTCTGTCTATCTCCGTATTTTCTTTTGGATTGGAGCTAAGTTCAACACGAAAATTATCTGTAAAAATATTCGTGCGGTACAATTGCAATTCAACGTCTTCTCCCTCAATTGGAAGCAATATTCTCAGATATTCCTTCTTGCTGTTTTTGATGGATTGGATAGTCGGGGCTTGAATTTGAAGGAATTGTTTTCGGCTCAATACTTCGTCGGTAATCAGGCTTTTCAGTTTAGGGGCAGTTGTTGTTTTTAAGGGTGTGTAAAGATTTTCATTTTGGATTTGAGCTAGATTTTGGGTGATTTTTTGATGGATGACATGTTGACCATGCAGGTATTGAAAAGATAAAAAGACGGTCAGAGTTAATAGAAATTTGAGCAGACTTAATGTTCGCATAATTATTTTAATTTTGGTTATGAAAAATATAAATACATTAGTATATGAAAAATATGTATAAAAGTGACAAAAATAAAAAGGATTCACTCTGAATAGGAATTCTTTTTAGGTGTTAAAAAATAATAATATTTATAATGACATTTCTTTAATTGCCAAAACAACGCATAAAACAAATATGTTTTATGTGTTATTGATAATTTGGAATAAAATTAAATTTATTATAATATTTATAATTTATAAAATATTTATAATCAATAATTTAAATTAATATTTTTTAATGAAAAAATATTGTAAAATAATTTTATTTAAAAAATAGAATCCGCAATTTTCAATAGAAAACGAATAAAACATCGTTTATAGATGTTTTGTCTTTATAGATAGACTTAAATTGCGTGGTGGTATAAAGAAGGTAGTGAGCGAAATATAAAAATTACGTAATTATTTACTTTTTATTATTTCGCTAACTAAACTTAATACAAGTTACATTTAATTTGACAATAAGTCAAGCTAATTGTGATTAGCAGTCCTATTTACTTGGCGAAAAATACATATAGGTATTTGAAAAAGAGACTCATGTAGGAAATCAGGTGGAATACAGGTTGTTTTTTATTTTAAATTGGGATAAAATTTTGATAATCAATCCTATAAGGTTTTCGAAAACCTTATAGGATTTGGACTTGCTTCACATTTCCACCTGATTTCCTACATGAGCCGAAAAAGAATGGTATTGGGGGGAACAAAAAAGGACTCACCGATTAAGGCAAGTCCTTTTTTTACATTAAAATAACAAATATTTAATATTTAATAAATTTCTGAACGAGTGCTGAATTATTAGCTATGACGTGTATAAAATAAATGCCTGACGGTAAACCGCTCACATCAAGCTGCATATTTTGTGTGCGTTGTTGATGCTGTTGAATGATTTGACCATTCATATCTACGACATTAATCTGTCCTTCTGTCGTATGTGAAGTATAAACAGACAAGTTATTTTTTGCCAAAGTCGGGAATACTTCCAGTCTTACAGATTCATCTTGTCTCAAGTATGCACTATTATCCTCTTCGTGCCATAGCGGACCAACGCCACCGTTGAGGCAAAACTGTTGGGATGATAAAGCACCAAATGCACCAACGGCGGAAGCCAATGTTGTTCCGTTGATATCCGTTAGTGTAAAATTACCACATATACCCGGACTCACCACTGTACCCAGCGTAGCCACCACACTACCCGCTGTAATCAATGTACCCGGTGTAATGAATGTACCGCTACTGGTGGCAGTACTCTGGAAAGGACAGAGACCATTACCTACCGAATCGTAGAAATTAAGCGTATAACAACCGTCGAACAGACAAGTCATTTCAGTTGTGCTGCCATTGGCAACCGCACCGCTGCCATCGCCGGAGGTTACGACCATTCCTGTGGCATCTTCTATGATTTCCCAACTGCTCTGTGAAGGAAATCCATCAAATTGAATCGACAAATCTACATTGGCACAAGCTACTGAGCAATCATAATTTGCAGTACCCATAAAGGCACAATCTACGGGGTCGGTACAAGGTACTTCGGTATTCACAGTGAGTCCGAAGTTGTCAATAGTACCGACATCTACCCCTGCATCATCAACGACACAAAGCGTCCATACACCGGCTGCGCTTTCTCCTGCAAAGGTTGATAATGGATCGGCAGGTTGATAGGCTCCGGAGATAGCAGGTGCATTGCCACAGGTACCTATATAGTCTGCTGCCGTATTGGTTGCCGCATCATCGAAGGTGACAGTCAAATCATTTCCGCCACAGCTGCCGCCGCTGGGTTCGTTACCCAATGTAATCACTGTTCCCGAAGGACTGGTCAGCGTAATCGTTAAATCACCTACATAAGTATGTGTGATGTCCACATCTACGATGACGCTTGTTATCGGGTCTCCGGTATTGATGGTGACTATTGTACAGCCCGGATTACCTGCGCCGCCATTGTCAGGAATGTTGATAGCATTAGTATTAGATTGTGTTTCGGAACCTGCCGTTACCGGGCAGCAACATTCTACCGGATAATTCAAAGTAACATCATAATCAACCGGACCTGCACCCGAAGTGACGGGAAAGGCGGGTCCGCCATTTTGCGTTACGGTCACATAAGCAGCGCAATCAGATGTCCAAGTAGGTTCATCACAAACACCGTCCATGAATGTTACCAAATCAGCAGGTGCAAATTGCGTCGGGTCAGGATAAATGGTCAAGACCAATGTACCTGCACCAAGTGGTGTAATACTGCCATCACTACATCCTGCATTCAAATATAAAGTTTCTGTAACGGGGGCGCAAGTGGATGGATTAGTCAAAGCAAATGTGCCTGATATACCCGTTCCGCCAGAGTTGATATAATTACCCGTACTCCAAGTAAATGTAGTTGAAATGGACTCATCCAAGGTAACGCTGCTGAAATCTGTAGGCAGGTCATAAGTTCCCAATGAAGCGCATAAATCAAGTGCATCTGAATAAGGTGCAATCACTTGTGTAGGACAAATGACCGTACAAACACCGCCACAAGCCGTAGTAATTGTTCCGGCAGGATCGGCATCAGGAAGTGTGTTGCTAGCAAATAGTTGATTTGCCCAGTAATTCATTACCTGCGCTTGGTCTTCCGTAAACATGGAATATCCTGCATCATCGGTATAGTCCATAAAATTAGCCGTAGGTCTTACACCTCCGCAACTACTGTTTATACATCCCGTTGGATTACCGGAAGTGGGTGTACTGTGTGCCGGCGTGTCCAATACATCAAAAGGTCCGGGCGGGTTGGTTTCCTGAGTACCACAACCGCCTTGGAAAGTATGATACAGTCCGAGATAGTGACCAACCTCATGTGTCAGTGTGATCCCTAAGTCATAAGAGCCGTCCGTATCCAAATTACAAGCAGGAGACGGACCACCGACACCACCAAAAACAGCTTGACAAACCGTAACACCATCACCATTAGCGGCTCCCGGTATGCCGTCGGCAACACCTGCACATTGGTTGTTGGTGATAAATATGTTGAGGATACCAGCCCAAGCTGCACCTGCACCGCTACCTCCGCCATTGAGACCACCATTGAACTGCCCTAGCGTAATAGGCAAATCACAAATATCCAAACCTGTAGCGGCAGGAGGTGTCGGCATATAAAACTCGATGCAAGTACCTGTGGAGGCAGCGTCATTACCATTCTCGTCCAGATATGCCTGAGGACAAATTGCTTGTTGCGGGGTTCCTGAATTGTCCGCAAAACCCAGATTTAGTGCATCCAACTGTTCAATGACTTCCGGGAGAACACAATCAACATTGCCACAAGCGAAGCCTTCATCAAAGTGAAAAGCAACGGGAACGCGAATAGTGTTGGAAGCATCACAAGGAATCCTTGCTTGGTTCGTAATACTCGGAATTGCCAGTGCAGCATTACGAAAATCCGCATACTTCGAATCGTTTGCCATCCTATATTCGAGGGCTTCCATAGTGGTACACCTATTATTGTCGAAGGTGTTTTCTGTTTTTGAAGGAAGGGATTGAGTGGAAATATCACTACTCATGCATAGTATGAATAATGATAAAAGTAAAGTAACTTTTTTCATACAAAAATATATTTATGTTTAAGACATTTTAGAATTTGGACAAAGGAAATTGGGAAATTGGGTAATCCCGATAACTATCGGGACTTTTTTAGATTTTTACAAAAAGTAATTAATTACATGTTTTATTTTATTAATAAAACTTATTTAATTGACTATCAGCGAGTTACGGTTCTAAACCTAATTTCCCAATTCCCTAGTTCCCATTTTGTACAAAGTCCAAAAGACATTCAGAGGTTACTATTAGCAATAACAAATATACATAAATTGAATGAAGTGTATGTTGGATTATACCATTTATTTAAGAATTAATGTCGTTTTATAACAGGACTTTTGTATTGCAATCATTTTAACGTCATTAATAATTGATTTAAATATAATTATCATTTTAAATGTTTTTTTATTTTAAATAAATTAATTTTTATTAAAATTTATTTATCAGTATCTTATAAATTATTTAAAATTAAAATACAAATTTGAGTTATAAAAAAACAGGCTTACACTTAGAGTGCAAGCCTGTTGCTTTATTATTTTATAAAACGAATGAAGGTATTATTGCTTAATGAATTTCTGTACCCATACAGTATCATTAGCTACTAATTGAATAAAGTAAATACCTGTTGGTAAATCGCTCACATTGAGCTGCATATTTTGTGTGCGCTGCAAATGCTGTTGAACGATTTGACCATTAATATCTACGACATTAATCTGCCCTTCTGTCGTATGTGAAGTATAAACAGACAAGTTATTTTTTGCCAAAGTCGGGAATACATCCAGTCTTGCAGATTCATTTTGTCTTTTATGTGTGCTGTTATCTTCTTCGTGCCATAGTGGTGCAATGCCACCGGTCAAACAGAATTGTTGTGAAGATTGACCACCAAATGAATTGCCACCGGAAACCAGTGTAGTACCGTTGACATCGCTCAGGTTGAAATTACCACACAAGCCCGGACTCACGACCGAACCCAATGTAGCTACTATAGTACCCGGTGTAATCAAAGTACCCGGTGTGATAAATGTACCGAGACTACTGGCAGTACTCTGGAAGGGACACATACCGTTACTCGCTGAATCGTTGACATTGAGGGTATAACAGCCGTCAGACAGACAAGTGGATTGAGTAGTTGTACCATTCGCAAGAGAGCCACTACCATTGCCGGAAGCTACTACTGCTCCGGTATTATCTAGGATTTCCCAACTGGTTTGTGCAGGGAATCCGTCGAATTGAATATCTAAATCTACATTGGCGCATGCTGTGGCACAATCGTAGTTGGCAGTCTCGGTGAACTCACACAAACCGGGCTGACCGGGTTGGTTACCGTCATTGAAACTGACCGTAGCAGAATTGATAGTACCGCCTGTTGCACCATTGAGGTAACAATTGTAATCCGCAATGTAAAGTACCCATTGATTGGCATTGACATCGCAAGTGCTGAAAGAGCCATTTCCATTTGCATTGCCATCACCGTCAAATGTACCGTCAAATTCGCCATTAGGTGTACTTGGTGTGAAACATACGGTAATCGGTCCGGTATTGCTACCGCCTGTAAATGCAGAACCCAACCATAAATCTTCCCATTCATAAGCACCGCAGTCAGGGCTATCAATTGTGATATTAACGGCATCTGTATTATTCAAAGTAATATCCAAGCATACTTCAGTAATACTACCTAAACCTGTGGTATTCACTGTCGTAGCATTTTGCGCTGTTGGTATCGTGAATGGAATTTCCCATACAGCCGGCTGTGTACCGTTTTGACAAGGCTGCGTGTCATTACCGTTATTTAAAGTCGTCGAGCCAATAGTTCCGATCAGGATAATATCGCCGCCCGGTATCTCACAACAATCTAAGGGATAATTTAAAGTCACATCATAATTGACCGGACCGGCACCGGAGGTGACAGGGAAGCTAGGTCCGCCGTTTTGAGTCACCGTCACGAAAGAAGCGCAGTTGGATGTCCATGTAGGTTCACCACATACACCATCAGTGAATGTCACCAAATCAGCTGCGGCAAATTGTGTCGGGTCAGGATAGATGGTCAATGTTATTGTACCTGCATTGATTTCCTGAATACTACCGTCAGTACAACCTGTGTTTAGGTATAAGGTCTGTGTAACAGGTGCACAAGTTGTCGGATTAGTCAAGCTAATGGTACTGCCTGCAACTGCCGTACCACCTGCACTCATATAATTTCCTGTACTCCATGTAAAGGTAGCGGAGGTAACATTATCTACTGTTACGCTGCTAAAATCCGTAGGCAAAGTATAAGTACCCAAAGCTGCACACAAATCTTCTGAGCCTGAGTAGGGAGACGTTACAGCACCCGGGCATACTACATTACATACAGCATTACATTGCCCGTATAGTTGTGCAGGATTGGCAGCCGGGATATTCAGACCACCAAACAAACCGTTTGCTACTACATTCATCGCAAAGGCTTGGTCTTCTGAAAACATGTCCATACAAGCATCATCCGTATAGTTCATGATGTTGGCAGTTTGCTGGCTACCACCACCACAGCCTGATGTCACACATCCACCCGGGCATCCGAAGTATTGAGATTGTTGGGCAGGTGTATCGTTTACAGTAATGTTTTGTCCGCTGAATGTATTGTTTGGTTCGTCACCACATCCACCTTGAAAACTGTGGAAAAGCCCCAGATAGTGTCCGATTTCGTGGGCAAGTGTTTTACCCAAACCGTAGGTGCCATCGGTATCAAGAGGCGCACACGGACCGCCCGTACCACCAAAGTAAGGCGCACCAAGCGTTACACCTTCACCGGGTCCACCGGCAGGAAGTGCGTCAGGAATCTGGTCGGCAACTCCTAAGTTACCAGATTGCGGACTTTGAATAAATATATTTAAGTAATCATCCCAACAAGCACCGGCACCATTGCCGCCGCCACTGTAGCCACCTTGAAATTGACCGATGGTAATTGCCCCATCGCAAGCGGTATCTAAGCCCGAACATGCAGGTGGAGCCGCCAGATAAAATGTGATGCAAGTACCCGTAGAAATATCAGGGTATGCAGCAGGACAATTCGCAGCATTGGAAGAACTGACATTTGAGCCGAAATCTACATTTAAAGTAGCTATGGCATCTTGTATTTTAGTCAGGATACAAGCTTCGTCACCGCAGTTAAATGAATTGTCGAAATGAAATGCCAATGGTACATTTATCGTATTGGATGCGTTGCAATTGATTCTGGCAACATCACCGGGATACAAAATATCCTGCATTTCCAGATACCGCTGATAGAGTGAAGGGTCATCAGCAAAACGTTGTAACATGTAGTCATTGGTTCCACAGCGTTGAGCCGGTGGCGTAGCGGCACCAATGAACTTTTGGTCTTTAGAGGGTATGGATTGAGTAGATACATTGCCTGTAAAGCAAAGCATCAGTAAAACCAGACAGAATGTGATTTTTTTCATGTAAAAAAAAATTAATGAATAAAAGTTAGGGGTTTGTTAAGAAAACAACACGAATATACGCTTTTATACTTAACCAATAAGACTTTATAATGTCGTTTTGTGACATTTATGAGCTTATTTTAGCTAAAAATGACATATAAATGATTTTACTTGTAAAGCAAAAAAATATTTTGAAATATTATTTTGAATAATTAAATATTTTGAAATATTATTCTGTTTTGTTTAAAATGAAAGCATGGAGTGAAATAATATTATTTAAATTTAAATTTTAAAATTTTAAATTATTTTTGTCAAATAAGCTTTTTTTAAAATTTAATTTTGAATTTAATTAAAAATTCTACTATTTTTTGCGATTATTTTAACTAAAGCGGTTTAAAATTTTGATTTTGTGTAAAAATGCAATACATTTGCAACTCACAATAAAAAAATTCTTGCTTATGAAGGTACATGAAAATGAAATAGTTTTGTATTACAATCCTGAATCTTCCTCTGACAGAAAGACCTTAGCTTATGCAAAAAGCATAACACCTAATGTGCGTTCGCAAGCCTACGACAGCGGACCTGCAACGACTACTATGTTTAGGGAGATTATTGAGAAATTGGATATGCACCCTAAGCAAATGCTCAATAAGGCACATCCTTATTACCAACAAAATATTCGAGGTAGTGAATTTGACGATGAAGATTGGTTGAACGTACTTGTTCGGAATCCGCAACTTTTCCGCGCTCCTATTGCCATTAAAGGCAAACGTGCGGTTTTTTGTGAGAGTCCTACGGATGTTTACAGACTTTAATATATCCACATATATTAGACTTTGGATAAAGGAAATTGGGGAATTTGGAAATTAGGTAATCCCGATAACTATCGGAACTTTTATAGAATTTTACAAAAGAATATTAATTACATGTTTTATTTTGATAACAAAATCTATCTAATTGATTATCAATAAGTTACAGATTTAAACCTAATTTCCCTCTCAGTTGAGCCGAGACTAATTCCCATTTTGTCCAAAGTCCAAATTATACAAAGCGTGCTTCACCATTGTTGCGGTGAAGCACGCTTTGTCTTATATCCTCTTACACTATTTTGATGTACATAAAAAATATCACAAAAAAGGGCATGTTTAGAAATGTGGTGAACACTTTTTTGAGATATAATAGACTCTTCAAATTGGGTAATCACGCAGAGAGCGCAGAGTTCGCAGAGATTTGACGATGAACCCTCTGCGTGAAAAAGTGTCAACTACTTTTATGGTAAATCTAAACATGCCCAAAAAAAGGCTCTTTGTGACATTGAATAAACCAATAATTTCAGATTTGTAAATTTATGCAGCGTAAATCGTAGAAGTGTTAAAATTTAGTGCGATGTATTGTTTTTTTTACAAAAACCTGTCGTATCTTCTCAAAATTCATAAAAAATCACCTTATCTTCTTTTACCACAAATAAGCGATTCCGCTCAATACTAATATGGTCTTGTTCGTTGGCACTATATGGCAACGGCACGGCACGTGTGTATAGCAATTGGAGGTGAAAAGCCTGCAAGGTACTGTCTTTTGCATACACCAATTGCTCATCAATCATTTGAAAGGTGTGCAAGTTTTTTATCGGAATTAAATTTTCATAAGCACCATAGACATCAAAGACAAATACACCTTGTTTCGGGTCGTTCATATACAAGCGATTGTTTCTTTCTATCAAAAAATCAGGTTGCGGCAACTCGTCGAATAAAAAAGTGAAAATTTCGCTTTCCAGCATAATATCTGCATTGCGGTTTATTTTTTTTAGCGTCAGTGTTACGGGGTCGTATAGCCATATATTGCCGTCATTGGCAAAGCACAGGGCATTCACCTCGTTGAGGTCCAAGTCAAACAGGTCGTATCTTGCTGCTTCATTTAGCGTATTGTCCAGCGTCACTACGGTCATAAATTCAGGAAAATACAAGAGTAGTTGAAAAGGATTGGTGGCATCAACAAGGCTTGGATTGCCTAATGAAAAATTATTGTATCGTGCTTTTTCTTTGCCTTCAGGCGTGTATTTTATCAATTCGCCATGCTCTGTTATTACATATACATTCAGCAATTTATCGGTGGTCACAAAAGTCACCTTTTCAGAAATAGTGGCAATATGTGTATAATTAGAATCAAGCGGTGTGGTGGTCAACACGTCTTGTGCGATAAGCGTGTTGATTTGAATAATTATTGCAAAAATAAAACTGTAAGATTTTAGCATAAATTAGTATCAAGTTACGAGTTGACAAATCAATGAATCACGAATCACGAAAATATTTCAATTCTACATTTTTACCATCAAATACCGCATAAGAATAATGTGTTATCCATTCACCGAGATTGATATAGCGGCTTGTGCCATTTTCTAATGTCAAATCAAGCGGTAGATGACGATGCCCGAAAATAAAATAATCGTAGTGTTCGGTTTCGAGTTTTCGATTGGCATATTGATAGAGCCATTCACGTTCTTTGGTGGTGAATTTGTCCGGCGTTTTTTCGTTGCCCTTCCTACTCCTATTCGACCAAAACTGTGCCAGCCCAATCCCAAAATTCGGATGCAGCCGCGCAAACAGCCATTGACACAGCCGATTGGAAAATACTTTTTTAATGAATTTGTAGCCCCTGTCGCCCGGACCCAGCCCGTCGCCATGCCCTATAAAGAAACGTTTGCCATTGAACTCACATTGTATCGGCTGCCGATATATCGGAATATCCAATTCATCCTCCAAGTAGCGAAACATCCACATATCGTGATTACCAGTAAAAAAATACACCGGAATCCCTGCATCGCGCAATTCCGCCAATTTGCCCAATAAACGCACGTAGCCCTTCGGTACCACTGTTTTATATTCAAACCAAAAATCGAATACATCGCCTACCAAATAAATTGCTCCCGCATCTGAACGTACATTGTCCAGCCACCGTACAATTCGCCGTTCACGTTCCAAACTCGCTGTACGAGTCGGTACACCCAAATGAAAATCCGACGCAAAATAAATTTTTTTGCCTGTTGCTAACATGACTACGAAGGTACGAAATTCGTGTTGATGTGTTGAGGTGATTGTATGCTGGGAGAGAGATTCTGCGTGTTCGCATATTTAGCGAGGGGGGGTAGTGAACCGCTAAAAGTATGTGAAAACTGTAATGTGCTGACTTCGTATCAATTAATTTGAAAAACTGTGGAGGGTATCTTGGCAGGGAGCTGGACAAAGGCATTTTTAAAATAAAAAAAAGACCTCGCTAATTCGACAAACTTCAACACTTCAACACTTCAACACTTTAACACATCAACACTTCAACACTCCTACCTCGCTTTAAGGAGTTCTTCGAGTGCGTCGAGGTGGTCGCTGAAGGCTTTGCGTCCTTCGGACGTAGCGGCGTAGGAGGTTTGAGGTTTGCGTCCTACAAAGTTTTTTCGGACTTCTATGAATTTATTTTTTTCTAAAGTATTGAGATGGCTCGCCAGATTGCCGTCCGTAATACCTGCAATTTCTTCTTTGAAGGTCTTGAACGTCACCCAATCATTGACCATGAGCAAAGACATAATGCCCAATCGCTTATGATTATCAAAAACCTTATTTAGTTTTTGTATAATATTCTTCATGCCCGCTCATATTTAAGATACATGTATGCACCATACGCGATGTGCAATATACCAAAACCAAACATCCAAAACTGCAAGCCGTAGCCTGGATACTGGGCTGCCAACAGTCCCAATATCATCTCACAGCCACCAAGCCAACGTATCTCATTGAGAGTGTACATACCTCCGGTGTATAATGCCAGACCATAAAATATCAGCATACCCGGAGCCAACATTCCGAAGTAGCCATGCTGCAACATAATGAGACAAAACAAGCCGCCGACTACCATAGGTATTGCCGAATTGAGCGCGAGGCGGCGCGAGGCTTTTGTCCATATTTTTTGTCCGCGTTTGCGGGCTTTTCGGTGGGTAAAATATACGCCAAATAAAGCTGCAAATAACATCACCAAGCCTGCATCCAAGAGCAGGAAAGTCAATGGCGGCATGCCCCATTTTTGGTCGGGCAGAGCATGGAAGGCTTGCCGCTCACTGAAGGCGTAAGTATCCATGCCCAAGTAAGCCGCCATAGCAAATGCCCCTATCAGTGCCACTATACCAGCCGATATACCGGATAAACCACTCAATGACAAAAAGCGTGTGGAACGTTCCATCAGCGAGCGTATCTCGGTCAAATTTGCCAGATGTTCTTCGTGCCTGCCTGTCATAAAATTTTATTTTTTAAAAGTGCTTTGCATGGCAAAGTACGGATAAATATTTCATTTTCACAAAGTATTGTGAAGGTTTTTTGGGTGTATCTCAAATTGTCGCATTTTTATTTTTATTAATTGTTTCACGCAGAGTTCGCAGAGAACGCAGAGGGCTGATAATCAATACTCTGCGCCCTCTGCGTGAAAGACAACAACAATACTTTGCGTTTTTCTATATGCGACAATTTGAGATGCACCCGGTTTTTTTGCTGTTGAATAAAAAGATAAAAAAGTGACTATTTTAATACATATCTGTCACATAAGTCAACATGTTGATTGTATAGAAATATTAAGTGTAATTATAATTATTGTAAGTAAGAAAGAAATTTTTATATACACTTATTTTCTCTAAAAGAACTTTCTTTATGTATCAGTCATTGACAAGTAAACTTGTATTAAGTATGAAAAGCAATATTTAATAATAAGGCATTTTTACTTGATATGATTTCAGACAACAAAATTATCAGCAATAATGATGTTAAATATTTAATATTTGGAATGTTTTTTGCTGCTATTTGTAATAAAAAGCCTGTCACATTAATAACCAACTACTATCTAATAAATCTTTGCTATAAGAACTTATTATCAAACCTGAAAGCGAAAGTTTTCAAATTCCCACTTTAGAAATGAAAGCCTCCTATTCCCTAATCGTTCTTTTTCTGTACTTATTTATGGGTACTCCACTACATGCTCAATATTTTGAGGGTGTGATTACTTATGGATATAAGTATAAAGATAAAACGGGTTTTTTGAAGCCGAAGGAAGCAAAAAACCTATTGGGCAGCCAACAGACTTTGTATGTCAAAAATGGTAAATACAAGAGTCGGCTGAATGGCATGTCCGAAATCACACACACTTATCTGGGCAATGATACCATTTACACCACCGAAGCCAACATCCGGGCAGTGATGTGGATAGATGCTAATAAACAACAAGCTGTTATCCGCTCTCACCGCCTCGTTCGCAAGGCAGCACGTATCAATCGACTGAAATGTGATATGCTGGAAATTAAGACCAACGAAGGTACAGTTCAGTATTATTTTCATCCCGACTACAAGGTGGATAAAAAGCATTATGCCAATCACAACTACCAATTGTGGGCATTTTGTATGGAACAAACAGATGGTGCGCTTCCACTCAAATTTGTGCTGGACAACAAGAAAGAAAGTATAGAACTTCTATGTAAAAGTATTCGAGAGGAAAGCATAGAAGAGCATACTTTTGAGCTTCCGACGGGTATATCCTTTATTCCGAAGCCTGCGCGAAGGCTGAGGTAAGGCACAGAAGAAGGACTAGGCTGCTCAACCTTGTTTTTCAGCAAGGTAAAGGGTTTTCTATGTCTATACCATTACTGGTTTTTAAGATATGATTTCAGCTTCTTGTTCCATATTTGTATCATTTTAACGGCATTTTCGTCGGTGAGTTTATTGGAAGATAGTTTTACAAAAACTCCTCCGCTACGCTGAAAATACGGAAAAGGCGGATGCAAAGTGTTTGAGTCTATATCGCTGATAATCAATCCGGTAATAGAAGCTGTTTTGTCATTGGGCAATTGCCCATAATCAACGAGGAAGATGTTTTTTTCAGTCAAAACATCGCTGGAAACAGCATTGCCTTGTGCATCTGTGAGGGAGGTGCGTGTGCGCTTATTTTGCAAATCATCGGTAGAGGTATCAGGCATAAAATACACTTCTGAAAAAGTATAGCTTTCCGAAAATGCCCGCCGCATTTTATCGTTCAAATCCTTTGCAGCAGCTTTGAGTTGAGGAATGGTTTTTTTGCGAATGCGTTGCTTGCTTTTCTTCTTTGTGTTAGGATTGTTGAGTATGCTTTCCAGTTTTTTGAGGGCTTTGTCGTTGGTTTTTAACCTGACAATCAACACACCGTCTTTGAGGTCTTGGATTTGCTGCCTTGCCAACATTTTACGCTGAACAGCACTCAAGTCATCATTATCAACATTCAAAGGGTCGGATATATTCTGCCCTTGTATGGATGTGATAACGAATAGAGAAATTAATATAATTAAAATATTTTTCATAGTTTTATAAGTGTTGTGGTGTTGTCGTTCTTAGTGTTGTCGTTTGTAAGTTTTTGGCTATCAGTTCATGGTTGGACAGTTCATAGTTCATAGTTATCATAATAACCTAAATTTCAATAGCTTTGTAACTCACTGATTATCAAACTGTCCAACGTTAGACGGGTAGCTAAGTTTTTTTTGTAATTAAAATTTTATAATTAAAAAAATACGTTCTATCGACACTTTTACATTTTACATTTATTATTTTGAATTTTACATTTAATACCTATCAGTCACCGAGTATCAGCATTTTAGGATGTCGAATATATTGGTCAATTTTTTGAAATAATAACTGGGGTTTATAAGGTCGCCAATCCACTTGATTGAAGGGTTTGTCAAAATTGATATGAAACTGCAAACGTGCTGCTGCCATTTCTTCAATGACGTGGTCGCGGAGATTGAGGAAGCAAATCCAGCCGTCTTGTTCGCGTACATCTTCCGACCATTCCTGATAATAATCGTCATCACCGCCATGAAAGTTCAGTATATTTTCGCCTACAAAAATATAGCGATAAATTCCTTGTTCGGTCATCAAATCCACCACATCGCGCTTGATGAACATCACATCATTTTGGATACAATCGTTCCACTCGCCAAGCAACTCAATAATCGTAAAACCCAAGTCATAATCCACATAAATCACCTTCATGTATAAGGTAGGCGAACCAAAGGCATCCCACTGAGGATGAATGAGATAGTTGTATATTTTATGCGTAAATTCAAATTCGCTATTGGTATGCCCAAAGAACGGAGACCGCTCATCTTGGGCGGCAATATATCTATCTCGCCAATTATAATATGGTTCTATCGTGTGCATAAATCAGGCTTGGTGTTGACTGGTTCTGAATCTGAAATTTTGAGTTCAAAAAAACGATACTCCAAAAATAAACTAATTTTCATCTAAAAAGTTAAACCAAGCCTGTTTTTTTATTTTATCTTTAATCAAAGTAGGGGAGTAGTGAGTAGTGAGTGACGGGTTAGATTTGTAATTTACTACTCAATACTCAATACTCAATACTCAATACTCGCTACTCAATACTCACTACTCGCTAACTCGCTACTTATATGAACATACCATTAGCTGAAAGATTGCGCCCCAAGACGCTTGACGAATATATTGGTCAGCAGCACCTTGTGGGCGAAAATGCCGTTTTGCGAAAAGCCATTGAAAGCGGACGTATTCCGTCTTTTATTTTGTGGGGTCCGCCGGGGGTAGGTAAGACGACTTTGGCGCGGATTATTGCTCACCAATTGGAGCGACCTTTTTTTAGTTTGAGTGCCATTAATTCGGGCGTAAAGGACATTCGGGAGACGATAGAAAAAGCTAAAAAGCAGCGTTTTTTCAGTCAGCCCAACCCCATTTTATTTATTGATGAAATCCACAGATTTAGCAAATCGCAACAAGATTCTTTATTGGGTGCGGTGGAGCAGGGCATCATTACGCTCATTGGTGCGACGACTGAAAATCCGTCTTTTGAGGTCATCTCGGCTTTGCTTTCGCGGGCGCAAGTGTATGTATTGCAGCCGCATACGAAAGACGATTTGCTTCAACTCTTGCATCACGCTATCGCGAATGACGAAGTTTTAAAAACAAAAAAAATCGAACTCAAAGAAACCGAAGCTCTACTACAATATGCCGCAGGCGATGCTCGTAAGTTATTGAATATCATAGAGATAGTGGTCAATGCAGAAATAAGTGACGAGGTCGTCATTGACAACGAAATGGTAAGTGAACGATTACAAAAAAATATCGCGCTATACGATAAAAACGGCGAAATGCACTACGACATTATTTCTGCCTTCATCAAATCAATACGTGGCAGCGACCCCAATGCGGCGGTCTATTGGCTTGCGCGAATGGTGGAAGGCGACGAGGATGTCAAATTTATCGCAAGACGATTACTGATTTCTGCTGCCGAAGACATCGGACTGGCAAATCCCAACGCTCTGCTGCTCGCCAATAATTGTTTTCAGGCGGTCAATATCATCGGTTTGCCGGAGGCGCGAATTATACTTTCCGAAGCCACGATTTATTTGGCTTGTTCGCCCAAAAGCAACTCCGCCTACGCCGCTATCAAGCAAGCCCAACAGACGGTACGCGAAACCGGCAACCTTCCCGTTCCGCTGTCTTTACGCAACTCGCCTACACGCCTGATGAAAGATTTGGGCTATGGAAAAAATTATAAATACGCTCACGATTTTGACGGTAATTTTGCCGACCACAATTTCCTGCCCGACGAACTCGAAGGGAAAAAATGGTACGAACCACAAAATAACCCACAAGAAAATACCCTGCGAACAAGGCTCAAAAAATGGTGGGAGAAACGTTATAAATACTGATTTGTATGTCGCTTAAATGCAACACACAATGTGGTATCGTTTTGACCTCATTTTATCTTGCGCTCCACAGAGTGTAGGTCTTTTTGTATTCATATTATTTTGCTTTTTGTTTATTTTAATTAAAAAATTGATTATTAATTTTTTATAAAACAAAAATAATACAAAATAAACTTATTTTCATATAATATTATGCAAAAAATTATAAAAATAAGCCTGTACATTTGTACTTATAATGAAGTTGGACTTTGGACAAAATGGGAACTAGTCTCGGCTGAGCCGAGAGGGAAATTAGATTTAGAATCGTAACTCATTGATAACCAATTGAATAATTTTTATTAATAAAATAAAACATGTAATTAATTACTTTTTGTAAAAATCTAAAAAAGTTCCGATAGTTATCGGGATTACCTAATTTCCTAATTCCCCAATTCCCTCTGTCCAAAGTCCAAAATGAAGATTTATTCGATTTTTGAAATTTACCTCCATTTGCTTATTTCACCATAATGCCTTATTTTGTATTTATTTTGAAAACATGATTATTAAACAATTAAATTTTATGTAGTATGAAAACCTTAATACACATTACAACAATCGTATTATTGTGTGTCAGTTTTGCTTACGCACAATCAGAAAATCAAATCATCGTCCAACTCCATGAAGGCAGCGATGTAGCTGATTTGACCGACACTTACCGAATGCACAAAGGACAAAACACCGGATTGCATTCTAAAAAATTATTATCTAAACGACTGAATATCTGGCTATTAGAGTTTGATGCGAAAAAAGCCGATACACGCGACATGCTGCTTGCTGTAAGGACAAGCAATGCCGTTACTGCGGCACAAGGCAATCATCCGGTCAGTTTTCGGACCGACCCGAATGACGCTTTGTATGGCAACCAATGGCAATATGATAATGACGGTTCCGACGGCGGTGTATCCGACGCAGACATCGACGCACCACAAGCCTGGGATGTTACAACAGGCGGAACGACTATCTTGGGCGACGAAATCGTAATAGCCATAGTGGATGGTGGTGTCAATTTACAACACTCAGATTTGCAAGATAATATCTGGACAAACAGTGGTGAAATTCCCGCAAATGGTATAGACGATGATGGCAATGGCTTCATAGACGATTATCAGGGCTGGAATTTTAATGATGATACCAACGACATCGGCAACGCACAACAAGGACATTGGCATGGTACACCTGTCATGGGTATTGTCGGTGCATCAGGCAATAATATAGCGGGTGTCAGCGGTGTCAATTGGGATATAAAAGTGATGAACCTCGTTGGCAATAGCAATGACGACGCGGTGATTGCTGCTTACGATTATGCCCTCAATATGCGGGCAAGATACAATGAAACCGATGGTCAGGAGGGTGCTTTTGTAGTAGCTACCAATGCCTCCCTTGGCAGAAGCGGCTTCCCCGAAGATGCACCGGTTTGGTGCGCCATGTACGATGCACTCGGCGAAGTAGGTATCATCAGTGCAGGTGCCACGACCAACAGCTCAACCGACGTGGATGTAGAAGGTGATATACCAACCTCTTGTCCGAGTAACTACCTGATTACTGTTACCAATACCGACAGGCGAGACAACAAAGCAGCAGGTGCAGGATATGGACTGACCACCATTGACTTGGGTGCGCCGGGGGCTGAGACCTTTACAGTAGAAAATTCGGGCAATTATGGTGCTTTCGGTGGTACATCGGCAGCTACGCCACATGTAGCGGGAGCTGCGGCTTTGCTCTACGGTACGCCTGTGCCTTCCTTCATGAATGATGTGCGCCAAGACCCAAAGGATGCTGCACGACTGGTCAAAAACTTCATCCTTCAAGGTGTGGACGAAATCATTGATTTACAAGGCATTACGGTGACAGGCGGCAGACTCAACCTATATAATAGTGTTGAGAATTTGCAAAATTACTACGGTGCGGAAAGACAAATATTTCCTAATGATGCCGTCTTTATCAATAGCATTTCACCCAATCCGACCGGCGATGATGTCCGTATAGAAATTAAACTTTATGAGACGACTTTTCTTAGTCTCAAAGTATATAATAGCTTAGGACAACAAACCTATAAAAAGTCATTTGGCAAGGTAGATAGAGGCTTGCACCGCACCAATATTCCTTTTAAAGGTTTGGCTCCGGGAGTCTATTTTGTCAATGTGGTTGCTGATAGTTTCGGTAGTGTGGCAGCTACAAAAGTGGTGGTGGAGTAGAATAGTGATTCGTAATTAGTTGATCAGTGATTAGTTCGATAAATGTAAAATGTAAAAGAGTATAACGTGAATATTTTTATTTTATAAAATTAAGTTTTTATAAATATTATTTTAAAATAAATAAATAATTTCACTTCCTATCGACACTTTTACATTTTACATTTATTATTTTACATTTTACATTTTATATTCTCACCACATTTTTCTAATTTCCCCACTTACAAATTCCCCGATTTCCTAATCAACCAATTTACCCAAAGTCTAATAGATGAATAACAACTACGTAGCCATCATGGCAGGCGGTATCGGTAGTCGGTTTTGGCCCGGTAGCCGCATACATCGCCCCAAGCAATTTCTGGATATTCTCGGTACGGGAAAATCATTGATACGCTTGACTTTTGAACGATTTTTAAATGTTTGTCCGGCAGAACATATTTTTATTTTGACCAATAAAATATACCGCGAACAAGTCAAACAACACCTCCCCGAACTTTCCTACGACCAAATCCTTTGCGAACCCTCGCGCAATAATACCGCACCTTGTGTAGCTTATACCGCTTTCAAATTGCATGGTATCAACCCTAATGCAAATTTTGTCGTAGCACCTTCCGACCATATTATTTTACAAGAAAATGCCTTTGTAGAAACCATACAAAAAGCCCTCCATTTTACGGAAAATAATAATGCACTTGCTACGCTCGGCATTCGCCCTTCCCGCCCCGATACGGGCTATGGCTATATCAATTTTGGTGCGGAAGCGGAAGCGGGTATTCACAAGGTCATTCGCTTTACCGAAAAGCCCGATATTGACCGCGCCACACAATTTGTAGCAAGCGGCGATTACCTCTGGAATGCCGGTATTTTTATCTGGAAAGCCGCCAATATTATCAATGCCTTCGAGGAGCATCAGCCGGAAATTTATACTGTTTTTAATACTATAAAAAGCGACCTCAATACTGCGAAAGAACAAAACACGATAGATATAGCTTATCCCACAACACCCAGTATATCAATTGATTACGCCATCATGGAAAAGGCGAAAAACGTCTATACTATTCCATCCGAATTTGGTTGGTCGGACTTGGGAACATGGAACTCTCTACACGCCGAATTTGAAAAAGACGAAGCGAATAATGCGCTTAATTCTGACAATATTCTCGTTCGCGATACACGCGATTGCCTGATACGTGCGCCTAAAGATAAATTGGTCGTCGTGAAGGATATGGAGAATTATATCATTGTGGACGAGGAAGATGTGTTGCTTATTTATCCGAAAAATAAGGAGCAGGAAATTAAAGCCATTACGAAAGAAATTGAAGCGCAGAAAGGAGATAAGTATTTGTAGATATTGAACAATCAACAGGCAACTCTGCCAAAAGAAGTATAAAAAAACTTGCCTTGCATTTTCAAAATGCAAGGCAAGTTTTTTTTATGATAAAGCCATTCCCTAATGGATAACTCTCCTGTAAAATTCAGATAAAAATACATGTTATCTTCTTAATTTTTACTTATTATAAATATTTGATTATCAATTATTTATAACATTTCACTTCTGTTTACTTTCCTTATTTATTTCCTTTTTTTGTCAAGCGAAGAAATACTTATATCTCTAATTTTGTATGCAAGCATCTCAACAAATCACAACCTGCAAAGGTCACTTTTCAAACCTTGAAAGGATATTGTAATATCAAGGTTGAATACAAACTTGTGTACATACACTCTGAAAGCGTATAATTTTCAATCTGATACAAACTTAATTTTCAAATGTTTTAAAAACAATTAAGCAATCATGAAAAAAACATTTTTCTTTTTACTTCTGGTATGTTCGGGCATATTTTCGGCTTACAGCGTACAGCAGCCTGCCCGCATGTCGGTAAAGTATAATCCGGCAAAACATACCCTAAGCCTAAACATCGAAAAAGCACCGGTCTCTTCTCTAATTGATGAATTGGCAAAGCAGGATTTTGAATTATTCATCGTCAATCAGGACACGGATTTTTCGGTAACAGGCAACTTCAATGAGCAGCCCGTTGATGAGGTATTGGCAAAGGTGATTCCTTCCAAGTACCGCTATTTTTATCGCGTGAACGACAAAGCCGCTACCGCGATGCTCCAACAAAAATCCATCCCCCAAGCAGCTACCCTAAAGCAGCAAGGCAACAAAAGAATGGCTGCCAAAAGCGGTTTGCCTAAACTGACTGACGCAAAAGCACTCGTTGCCGATGTGAAATTCAAAGCCGCACCAAAAGACATGACCGCCATTATTAAAAAAGATGCTGCACTCGAGCGCAACACTCCCCGCTTGAAAGGTGGAGAGGGCATGACCAGTCCTAAAGCGATTCAACCTGCCAGCGTCAAAGCATCAGCTAAAGAAAAAGGCGAAGTCGTGGCAAAAGGAAGAGCAGGCATTGGTCGTGGTGGCGACGAGCATACAGTGGTCTTGTTCAAAGTCACCAAATCAGGTATGGAAGCCGTCAGCCAAACCGTAGAGCGGGGAGCCTATAATCCTAAAAATCAAAGCCTTAAAGGAGATTTTCTGGTCACAGGGAGCGACGGAAGCAATGTGGTATTTATGCAAAGTGTAGAAAATCCGCTCGAATCCCGCGCTATTTATGACCCGGAAAACGGCTCACCGGACCACGGCACATTTGAGTTGGAAGAAAACTACATCGCCGTCAAAATGCCCAAGAAATACGCCGATGCCACAAATGCCCCTAAGCTGAAGGTCCAACTGGCGAAAGTCAATCCGGCAGAGTCTGCGGAAATACTGCAAAAATTCAGAACAAAACAATTGCGTACGACTGATTTGTCCGGTAAGGTAGAGGTCATCAAACGAGCTAAACAACTTGATGCTTCTATAATCAAATTAAACAGAAATAAGTAGGATTAATTAGTGAATCGGGTAATTGGTGAATCAGGTAATCAGTGAATTGGGTGATTATCAATTAGTTAGTTTATTGTTATATAAATTACTATTCATCAACATTTTAATTCAAAAAATATATTAAAATATTTTTCTGACTACTTAATTTTCCTTCACATTATTTTTTAAATATAATTGTATTAAAAAATACAATAATTTTATAAAAAAAATATTTATTATAATACAATTTAAATATATAAAATCAAGAAAATGAAAAAGCATATTTTACTGTTGCTCTTTTGTACGAGTACAATTTTTGCAACAGCTCAATCTAAAAGAACCTTACTGTATAGCGGTTCTTCTACCGATAAATTTGATATTGTATTTATGGGAGATGGTTTTACTTCCTCTCAACAATCAGAGTTCAATACGCTGGTAGATAATTACTTTGAAGCCATTTTTACACACGATAATGGCGGATTGGATAATGTATTTTCTGAAATACAAGATGCCCTCAATGTATATCGTGTCAATATGAATTCTTCGGTCTCCGGTGTTTCTCAAATGGCATGTAACGATGGTAATGGTAATGCCTGCGGGAACACACCCACCACCCGAAATACTGCCTTCAGGTTTCGGTATTCCGGTTGCTGGAGTTGCTGTTGGATGCGGAAATCAAGTGATACAGACACCCGTATCAATAATGCCCTTAGTGCCGTAGGACTTGCAGGTGCAGAGTATGTGGTGATGATACTGAACCAGACGGGTCCCGGCGGTTGTTCGTATGGTCGCGTATTGTCTATCAACAAATCTACTTCAAACAGAGTCTTGCTTCACGAATTGGGACATTCAGTAGGCAATTTGGCAGATGAGTACGACAGACCCGGCTGCCATAGCGGTTCCAATCCTTCACGTCGCAATGTAGATACCTCCGTCAGTCCTTCCAAATGGAATAAATTTGCACGCTCTAGCATTACAACAGGTAATCCGGTGGAATACAACGTAAGCCAAACCGGACATTTTGAAGGTGCAAGATACAGAGAAGATTGTATCTATCGCCCTACGAGCAACAGCACCATGCGAGGCAATACCAATTTGTTTAACCCGCCCTCTTACGACCAGTTTTGGCAACTTAATAAGCCGCGTAGTGATTATAATTTTGAAAAAGTATATACCGGAAATTTCAAAGGTTCCAATCATTCGGATGTCGTATTGCATTATGGCAAATATCTGGCTGCTTATGAGGTGGGCGTACCCGATGGCTTCACAGGAAGTGGTGCTTATACCCGCGTAAAAAGTTCTTATATGGTGGATAAAACCATTGAAGGACCCGGCGGCACTTGGTACGTCAATCCAAAAGACAAGTATTTTGCAGGTGATTTTACGGGAGATGGCAAAGACGATTTACTGGTATTTTATCCAAACGGTCAATACAGTCGATTCGGACTTTTAAAGTCTGTAAGTGACGGATTTGAATGTGTCAAAAAATACTATTACAACCTTCCGGGCTGGCAAATGCGCGACGGAGACCGTTACTATATCGGTGATTTTAATGGTGACGGAAAAGATGATATTTACATATTTAATGCTAGCAATTGGAATCAGGGCTACGTGTGTATGTTACGCTCTACGGGTAGTGCATTGGCTTATACGAAGCGTTATGACCAATACCTGCCGGGCAATTATATTACAAATAGTGACGAACTGTATATTGCTGATATTAATGGAGATAATAAGGATGAATTTGTATTGTACAAACGAAATACGCAGACGACCCGTATTTATAAATCCAATGGTTCGTCGCTCAGTATGTCGGGCGAATATTTCCAAAGTCTTCCCGGATGGACAAGCAAAGCGGGTGACCAATACCACATCGCCGATATCAACGGAGATGGTAAAGACGACCTTTATGTATTCAATGGGAATGATTGGAATAAGGAGTACATGCTCTTGCTTCGTTCCAATGGCAATAGCTACAATTACATTAAGCGTTATGATGATGCAATGCCCAACTGGAATATGAGTAATAATGATAAGTATTATGTGGCAGATGTCAATGGAGACGGTAAAGACGATCTGTATGTTTATAATACAGCAGACTGGTCAACTCAATGGCTGGGAACTATCGTATCGGACGGTAGTGGTGTAGAAGCCAAAACCAAACAAAGCGACTGGATAGGCGGTTGGAATTTGGGTTCGGTAGATAATCTGATTGTAGATAATCGTCCTACAGGTAATCGCGACAACCTGTTTATTCATAATGAAAACTGGTTTGGTTATATGTGGCCCGGCAATAGCAGCGTGTATCTTCGCGCTATGTATAAGGATTACATTCATGCGTTTAAGCATCACGATTACGGTTGGTATTGATTGTAATCAATATATAACCGGACTTTAGAAACAGGTAATTAGGTTAATTTGTTGATTGTGAGTATTTTAATAATGCGTTATTATTAATTTAAATAATTTTAAATAAAATTTATTTTTAATTCAAAATCAGCAAATTAACCTGATTACCTGTTTAATCGGGGTGCGATTCGTTTTTGTACCCATGCTCATTTTTAATTTTTATTCAATCATGGACGGCATTGGGCTTGAATTTGGGCTAAAACTCGTCAGACATTTAAACTTTGCCGAAAAATATGAGTTCGTCGGTGAATTTTGAAAATGTCAGACGAGTTTTAGCCCAAATTCAAGAGCAGACACCAACTATATTGAATAAAAATCGAACATGAAATTATCAAGTTAATTATTTTAATGAAAATATATTATAAAATAATTTTAATTATTAAAATGACTTTTTTTTATTTTTAAAACATTTTAAAAAAAAATATTATTATAAATGACTTTTTTAAATGTAAGATTAACAAATTATACTGTTGCTTACTACACATTTAAATGTGGTCATTTGCGGGTTGTTGAATGTTTCATTTTATTCCTTCATTTGCCTTTATCCAAACATAAAAAGGAATACCCAGCATCAGCATCACAAAGCCCCAAAGCGTCACCTCTGCCCCTGAGCCGATGATGGCAAAAATAGAGAAGGCAAAGGCTGCCAATCCTATCCAAGTGCTTTTTCTTTTCCACATTGATATATGTTTGGATTCAGATAAAATCATATATGAAGCAGACGAAAACAGATAAGGTACAAGCACCGTCAGCGTGGACAGCAGCATCATAAATTCAAAGGCTTTATTGAGTCCTTTGGTATAATTCAACATCATCAATACCGATACTAAAATACTCGATAAGACCATTCCGGCTGCGGGAGTTGCATAGCGATTGAGTCGGGCAAATACCTTTGGAAAAACGCCGTCGCGTGCTGCTGCCAATGGGATTTGACCTTGCATCAGCAGCCAACCATTCAAAGCACCAAAGGTAGAAATGACAGCCCCTGCCGCTACAAAATACTCTGCACCCGAACCAAAAATCACTCGTGCTGCGTCGGCGAAAGGTGCAGTAGAATGTTGCAATTCATCGGGCGGAATAATGCCCATAACAGCCACAGAACCCAAGATATAAATCGCTATGGCAGCCCAAGTACCGAGCCAAGTTGCTTTGGGAATTGTGCTTGTCGCATCATCAACATCATCCGATGGAATAGTGGCAGATTCGATTCCAAGAAAGGCAAAAAGGGTCAGGGTAGTACATTGGATAATGGCAGTAAAATTGGTCTCACCACTCAAATTAAGCGGCGTAAAATGGTCAATTTTTACAAAAAACAAACCCACTAAGCTAATGATTATCAAGGGAATAACTTTGAGGATAGTCGTAATCAATTGAACATAGCCGGCATTTTTGATGCCCCGACTATTGACCCAAGTGAGCAGCCAAATCACAGCCAATCCGAGTGCAATAGCCACAGGCGGTTGCTCATTCAATATCGGAAAAAAGACCGACAGATAACCCAACATCGCTACCGTAATCGCCGCATTGGTACACCATATCGAAATCCAATATCCCCAAGCCACCAAGAAGCCCGAAAAATCGCCGAAGCCCGCTCGCGTATAGGTGTATGGACCACCGCTTTGTGGCACGATACTGCTCAATGTCGAAAAGACTTTTGCCAGCAACAAAGCTCCCGCCGCAGAAATCAACCAACCGTACAAACTAATCCCGCCATACGCCGCCAATGATGCAGGTAAGAGAAATATCCCCGACCCAATCATATTGCCCAAGACCAGAGAAGTGGATGTCCATTTTCCGATTTTTTTGTTCATGTTTGTAGTAAATGAAATGTAAAATGTAAAATAATAAATGTAAAATGTAAAAGTGGTCGATAGGACGCAAGCAAAATATTTTTACTTTTTTTATTTGTAAAAAGTTAATTGAATAGAAAAAATCACATTCATTTCACGTTATACTACTTTTACATTTTACATTTTGTGTTTTACATTTTACATTTCATTCTTCTTCTCCCATAAATGCTACTATCCCTCCTCCGGCTTCTATTTTTTGAAATTTTTCCCAAGCTACTGTTGCCATTTTTTCGGTCAGTGTTTCGATGTAATAACTTCCGGCTGCGGGGTCAACTACGCGGTCAAAATAACTTTCGTGTTTGAGGATGTGTTGTACATTTCTCGCAATGCGGCGTGTAAAATCTTCCGGTTCGCCGAGTATGAGGTCGGCAGGTTGTACGGTCACATAATCCGCACCGCCGAGTATGGCAGACATGGCTTCGGTGGTCGCGTGAATCATATTGGTATGGGTATCTTCGCTTTGAGTACGGAGCGAGGTTTTGGCGTGTATGCGGGTAGGTGTGGGGGCGGCGATGTCGTAGGCTTTTTGCACTTCATTCCACAGTCGGCGAAAGGCTCTCAATTTAGCCATTTCGACAAAATAACTGCTTGCTGCACAGAAGGTAAATTGTGTGTGTCGCGCAATGGTTTCGGGAGCAAGTTCAAATTCACTAAGGCGCGTAAGGTACTCACTACCAATGGATAAGGCAATGGCGAGTTCTTGCGTGGCTTGTGTTCCTTGATTGTGAAAACTGGTCGTATCTACATTGATAACCGTAAAGTTTGGCAGTCGTTCTTTTGCCAACAATAAAGCCCCTTCGACCTCCATCATATCCTGCTCATAGGTCTCGTAATATTCGCCCGTATCTACAAAAAAGCCAACCGGATCTACCAATACACCGCCGTATAATTTCTTAGCGTTTATTTTATTTTTTTTAATATATTTTGAAAAATATTCCAAGACAGTTCCCGGTTCACTCTCCGTAAAAAGCCCACCGAAATACATGGACATCATATTCAAATGAATGCCTTTGAGCAGTGTCGCAAAATCTTTTTCGGAAGTGACATTATCTAAAGTATAATTGATAGCTGTTGCGCCCTGCATCAAGGTGGCAAGGGCTTGTTTATTGGCTTTTTTGGCAGCCGTCACGCCGTCTGCGACTTCTATTTCTTCTTGTATTTGCCAATTATTATCCGGCTTCGGAAGTAAGGGAGCAGCATCTCCTTTAAGGTCTTCTTTTCTGTAAAAAGGCTTCAAAGTCAAGCCTTCTTCCACTTCCCAATCCAAGTCCTCCAAAGGCTTACCTTTGAGGTCTTGTTCTATTTTTGCCCACCATGCTTCGGTGCTGATAGGGTCAAATTCTGAAAAGAGTTCTGCATTTTTCATTGGGTAAAGATAAGGATTGTTTAAATAATAAAATTGATATTTGGAGGGCAGAAAGTGAATGATATACCTAGATAATGTTTTTTTGAGAACGATCAGGATGACAAAATTGCCTGATTTTATGTATATTTGGAGAAAATTTAGTTTATGACAATTACAGCAAAAAAATCAAGGTTGATTGAATTGATTCAACAAACACGAGATGACAGGGCGGTCACCTTTGCGTTAGAACTTTTTGAAACCTCTGAAAATATACCTGTTGAATCATGGGAAGACATGCCGGAAGAATTGCGTAAAGGCATCGAAAAATCTATCGCACAAGCTGATGCCGGAGAACTTACACCACATGATGAAGTGATGGCGATGTTCAGAGAAAAATATAAGGAATGACAACACTATTTATTACAAGTTCCCTTAAATGACATTAGCCACAAAATCATATCTTCAATGCTCACCTTCCTTTTTAATTTTTTCATTAGCAGGAAAAATATACTCACACTTCATTTACGAGTGAAAAAGATGCCGCATAATTTCTACATAAAAATAAAAAACAAATTATCTTTGTCGCACAAAATCCAGTAACGGGTTTTTATTATTTATTTATTTTATAAAATATTAATAATCAATTATTTATAATATTTTAAAAATAATATAAATTAAAAATAAATAAAAATAATTTACCATTAGAATTTAGGCAAAGGAAATTAAGGAATTGGGAAATTCGGTAAAACTCTCTTTTGTAGTTTTTTACAAAAAACAATTAATCACATGTTTCATTTTAATAATAAACAGTATTCAATTGATTAGCAATGAGTTAAAATTTTAAACCGAAGATCCCAATTTCCTAATTCCCATTTTGTCCAGTTTCCCAATTCACTAATCAATTAATTAGCTAAAAAATGAGTGCATTAGGTCGTCATGTACTGGTCGAATTTTTCGGCTGTTCCAGCGAGATTTTAAATGAAGTGAGTACCATCGAAAAAGCCATGATTCAAGCTGCCGAAGATGCAGAAGCTACGATTATTAATTCCACTTTTCATCATTTTTCGCCTTACGGTGTATCGGGCGTGGTGGTGATTCAGGAAAGTCATTTGGCGATACACACGTGGCCCGAATTTCAATATGCGGCAGTTGATATTTTTACTTGCGGCGATATTATCAATCCTTGGGTGGCTTACGATGCGCTCAAAGCAGCCTTTGAAGCCAAACAAGGTTCGTCGATTGAGTTGCGACGCGGACAAACCGACCTGTTGGAGCGTGTTGACTTCAACCTCAATCAAGATCGCGCCACGAAAGAAGCCGAACTAAAACCAACCTACAAACGCGAAGTTTGGTTTACCGACAGAGACGATAATATTGCGCTTTCCATTCGACACAAAGGCGAATTATTGTATAATGAGACATCGGCTTACCAAAAAGTGCGGGTCTATGACACCTACGAATTTGGTAAAATGCTTGCCATCGACAACATCGTGATGTGTACCGAAAAAGACGAACATAATTATCACGAAATGCTCATACACGTACCCATGCAAAGCCATCCGAATCCGAAAAATATCCTACTCATAGGTGCAGGCGACGGTGGTAGTGCGCGGGAGTTGATACGCTATGAAAGCGTAGAGAAAATCACCCAAGTCGAGATTGATGAAAAGGTAGTGGAAGCCTCCAAACTTCACTTTCCCGACCTGTCATCGGCTTACGGTCATCCTAAATTAGAACTCATCATAAATGACGGAATAAAATTTGTAGCCAATTCATCCTCAGAGGTTTACGACCTTGTGATTATTGACGGCAGCGACCCACAAGGTCCGGCAGAGGGTTTATTTTCTACAGAATTTTTTAAAAATGTACATCGCGTTTTGCGTCCCGGAGGAGTGCTTTGTTTTCAAAGCGAAAGTCCGCATTGCAACGGCAAAGCCTTCATTGAACTGAACCAATGTCAGAAAGATATTTTTGGCAAAGAAAAGGTACACACTTATCTTGCTTATATTCCGATGTACCCCTCCGGCGTATGGAGTTTTATGTATGCCTCCAAAGGCGAAGCGCATCCCCTCAACATCAACGACAGCACCACCAACACCTTTGCCCGAAAACACCGATTAAGATATTACACCGCTGATATTCATCGGGCGGCTTTTGCTTTACCTACTTATGTCAAAGAAATGATTGGGGAGAGGGAGTAGAGAGTGTGAGAGTGGAGAGTAAAGAGTGACGAATATTTTGAGCATCTAACGAGATGTTCTTATTATTTTTATTGAATTTAGACTTTGGACAAAGGAAATTGGGGAATTGGGAAATTGGGCAAACCTCTCTTTTTTAGATTTTTACAAAAAATAATTAATTACATATTTTGTTATTAATGAAATTCATTCAATTGATTATCAATGAGTTATGACTGTAAACCTAATTTCCCAATTTCCTAATTCCCATTTTGTCCAAAGTCCAAATTGAATAAAACGAGGTCTTTTTTTTATGTTAAAAATAGTTTTGTCCATAATTACACTTTACGCTCAATTCTTTACTAACTTTGCAAAAAGATGTATTTCAGATAAATCAGGTGTCAAAACAAAAAACTAATTTAATTTATTATTGTTTTGTAAATATTTTTAAAATTTATTTCAAATCCCAATTCAAAACATGATATTATCCTGATACATTTCGTCCAAAATACAAAAAACATCGTTCATGGATTACGAAAATTTAAAAACAAGATACGACGACGGTATTCTCTTGGTGACTATCAACCGCGAGAAAGCCCTCAATGCTTTGAATAGACAAACGATGCTCGAAATTCGTTACTTGTTTGAAGCACACGCAGCGGATTTACAAGGTTTGAAAGGTGTTATTCTGACCGGTGCGGGTACTAAGGCATTTGTGGCAGGTGCAGACATCAAAGAATTTACGAGTATGAATCAAGAATCTGCTACTGCTTTTTCAAAAGCCGGACAAGATATTTTCTTTCTCATAGAAAACTTCCCGAAACCCGTTGTTGCGGCAGTAAACGGCTTTGCTTTGGGGGGTGGATGTGAGTTGGCGATGGCATGTCATATACGTGTAGCGGGCGAAAAAGCACGATTCGGACAACCCGAAGTCAATCTTGGACTTATCCCCGGATACGGTGGTACTCAACGACTTACGCAGCTGGTCGGCAAAGCAAAATCTATGGAACTCAATATGACAGGCGATATGATTGGTGCGGAAGAAGCACTGCGTTTGGGCTTGGTCAATCATGTTGTGCCGCAAGGCGAAGAAGTTGCCAAAGCCACAGAAATCATACAAAAAATCGGTGCAAAAGCACCGCTTGCCATAGCCAAAGTCATTCAATGTGTCAATGCTCACTTTAGAGAAGGTAAAGATGCTTATGTCACAGAACATCAGGAGTTTGGCGCATTAATTGACACCCAAGATATGAAAGAGGGCGTAGCCGCCTTCATCGAAAAAAGAAAAGCAAATTTTACGGGGAGTTGAGAGTGAAAGAGTAGAGAGTAAAGAGTGTGAGAGTGTAGAGTAATGAATGTGAATACGTTTGACTTATTACTCTATACTCTCACACTATCTATTTTTTCACTCTCACACTCTACACTCTTTCACTCTACACTTTTTACATTATGAAAAAAATAACAATATTCGTACTCTGTTTCTCCTTTTGTCTGACGGCATGTCAAAAGGATGAAGACTACACAGAAATTGATGACCAACTCATCAAGGATTATATTGCCGCCAATAATCTGACCGCCCAATCTACGGAGGAAGGTATTTATTACATCATTGAAAGCGAAGGTACAGGTGATCGACCTGAAAGCAATAGTTCAGTGACGGTACATTATGAAGGTTTTTTGTTGGATGGCGATAATTTAGGCACTAAATTCGACTCATCTTACGATAGGGGTATGCCTTCTACATTTAGTTTAAATGGTGTGATTGCCGGTTGGCAGATTGGTATTCCCTTATTCAAAGAAGGTGGACGAGGAACACTCCTTATTCCTTCGCGATATGCTTACGGTTCAAGCTCGCAAGGTGGCATTCCCTCCAATTCCGTTTTATTATTTAATGTCGAACTCATTGATGTACAATAGTGCAAATGAGATAATGAGATAATGAGATAATGAGATAATGCTGAAATGTTGAAATGCGATAATGGAATAATGGAATAAAATTAACACATCACTACATTCAAACATTACCACATTTCAGCATTATCACATTCAAACATTATCACATTTCAGCATTACCACATTACCATGACACACCAACCAACACAAGATGAATACGCCCCATATTATCATACGTATATCCAAAAAGTGCCGGAAGTTGACTTATTCCTAAATCTGCGTCATATACATCACGAAACTCAGGAATTGCTTGCCAATATGTCCGAAGATAAAGGCAATTACAGATATGCCGAAGGCAAATGGACGGTCAAAGAAGTGTTGATACATTTGATTGATACTGAACAGATTATGGCATATCGCGCTTTGTCTATTGCGCGTAAAGACCAGACTTCACTGCCGGGTTTTGACCAAAATGCTTATGTGGAAGCAGTAGATGTTTCGGGGCGTACACTGAAAAGTTTGGCAGAAGAATACGCTATTACACGCGACCTTTCTTATGTCATGTTTCAGCATTTTGATGCTGCTACCTTTGAGCGTGTAGGCATAGCCAATGGCAATAAAATGTCAGTCCGCGCCTTGGCACATATTATCTTGGGGCATGAAATACACCACCGTAATGTCTTGATTGAAAAATACCTTAACGACAGACGGTGAACGATAGACGGCTAACGACTCACGAGTATTGTTCGTCGCCCGTCGTTCACCGTCAGCCGTTCACCGTTCACCGTTCATCGTCTTATGATTTACCTAAAGGATTCTCTCAATTTTGCTTCTAAAATGACACCACGTCGGGCTTGGAATGCTGCGAAGGTGGTCTCGTCATTCTACCTGACCAAGTGGCGTAAAAAGCCTGTACAGTGGGGCATGCCTTTTACGATTTCCTTCGAGCCGACGACTGCCTGCAACCTCCGCTGCCCCGAATGTCCGAGCGGACTTCGTGCTTTTACACGCCCTACGGGAAATTTGCGGGAAGATTTTTTTAAAGAAACTATCGACGAATTATATAAAGAATTACTGTACCTGATTTTTTATTTTCAAGGTGAGCCGTATATCAATCCCAATTTTTTGGACATGGTAAAATATGCTCACGATAAAGGTATTTATACGATTACTTCTACCAACGGGCATTTTTTGAATGAAGAAAATGCACGAAAAACGATTGAATCGGGCTTGGATAGAATGATTATTTCGGTGGACGGTACAACGCAGGAAGTGTATGAGCAATATCGCAAAGCCGGAACTTTGGAAAATGTATTGCAAGGTGCAAAGAACGTAGTGAAGTGGAAGAAAAAATTGAAGTCTAAAACGCCGCACCTTATTTTTCAATTCCTTGTCGTAAAGCCAAATGAACACCAAATTTCGGAAGTTTATCGCCTTGCCGAAGAAATCGGTATTGACGAAGTGAAGCTCAAAACCGCACAAATTTACGATTATGAAAACGGCAGTCCGCTCATTCCGACCATAGATAAATACGCCCGCTACGCTGAGAAAACGGACGGCACCTGGCAGGTCAAAAATGAATTGCTCAACCACTGTTGGAAACTCTGGCATTCGTGTGTGATTACTTGGGATGGCATGGTGGTGCCTTGCTGTTTTGATAAAGATGCGACGCACCGACTCGGCGACCTCAAACAAACTTCCTTCAAAACCCTTTGGCAAGGAGAAGCCTACCAGTCTTTCCGCCGACAACTCCTGCAAGGGCGCGACCAAATTGATATTTGTACGAATTGTACGGAAGGGTGTACGGTTTGGGTGGACAATTAAAATTCTACTCAATGAATGATATTAAAGTATTTAATTATTCTTGATGTGTGTGTGAGTAATGTTATTTTTACTCCTTTTTTTAGGCTTTTAATAGTTTGTTTTTTTAGATTAATTTCTTTCAAAAAATATATCATAAAAATCGAACTATTATTCATTTAAATCTTGTTAAATAGTTTGTAATGTTATCTATTTGCTTAGTTTTGTCGTTAATTGTAAAGTTAAAAATACGCTTTTAGTAAAATTAAGTTTGCATTAGAACAAATAAACAACTACTTTTGTTAACCAATAGATTAACTTTGTGAGTAAAAAAACATGTGTAAAAATAATAGCAAGTCCGGACAATAGTAAAATACTCTATATTTGCCTTGATGGTTTCAAAGAAATTTCTAAGAAAATACTCAATGAAAAAGAGAGAAGATTCAGAATGATTGTCGAATGTATATTCGATAACAAGTTCAATAGAGAACTTTATGAAAGATATTCTACATACAAGGGTACAGCAACGATGAAATTATCTAAAGGTAAAGAGAATCTTAGGATTTACTGCAAGATTGAAGATGAAGAAGATGAATTAGGTAACATTATACAACATATTACAATGGTGAAACTCCACCATAAGAAAAGTCAAGAATTGACAAAAAAAGAGAAACAAATTCTACAATCAATTCAAAAGAAAAGTTATGAATATAAACAATGGGATTAATCAACTTAAAAGTATCTTTGAAAAAAAAGATTTTAAAGAAGAAGTTGAATTTCAAACTATTATGCTGGCATTATCTTTTTTGAGTGAAGTAGAAAAAGAAGCTGACTTACAAGGTATCAATAGAAAACAATTAGCAGAAAAAGTTGGTACTTCCAGAAGCTATATTACTCAAATAATGAGAGGTAACAAAGTTCCCAATTTAAAAATATTAGCTGCGCTTGGTTTAGCACTTGGAAAGAAATTCGATGTCAAGGCAGTAGCTTGTGTACAAGAAAGGAGCAAGATAAAAGTATATTGTCAAAATGAAGAACTTGATTTACCATATTTAAGCTCCGAAACTCCATATTTTGAGCTTTCTCAAAATATACCCGAAATATATAAACATGAAAAACATCACAACATACTTGATATAAAACCTAGAGTAATTAGAGAAAGAAAAAATGAAAAAATTTGCGTATAAAACACCAAGATTACACACAATTAACTTAGAGTTGAAAGATTTCTATGCTTATGTTGACGGTGAATTCAACGAGGAAAATGTTGAATTAGGCTTCAACTTTTTCTTTACATTCATTAAGGAAACAAACACTTTGCAAGTATTTATTCACTTTAGACATTTTTATAAAATTAATAATGGAGATAAAGAAGAAGGTAAGTTGTCTCTACATCATTCAGACCATTTAATTGATTTTGAATTTGAAAAAGAACAAGACATTTCTTCTGGTTTCGATATAAAACATTTGGCGCATTTATTAGGAACTTCTATTATTATGGTAAAAGGCTTTTATTATACCTTTACCAAAGGTAATATATTAAATGATATAACCTTACCTGTTTTTAATCCAAATAAATTAATTGAATCAGAGTATAAAGATGAAATAAAAGATGATTTAATTATCTTTGAATAGTATTTATAATATGCAAAACTAGCCCTCCTCCACATCCAAAATAGTCACCTTCACCTGCACAATACGCCGTTGGTCAGCGGCAGTAATAAGAAAGCGATAATTGGTATATTCTATCACTCGGTTGACTTTGGGCAGTCGTCCGGCGAGTTCGAGAATCAATCCGGCGAGGGAATCGGAATCGCCTTTAACATCATCGAATGTGGTGGTATCTGTACCGATGATTCGACAGACATCATTGAGCATCGTTTTTCCTTCAAACAAGAAATTATTGTCATCAATTTTGGTATAATCCAACTCCTCATCATCATCAAATTCATCTTTTATCTCACCTATAATCTCCTCTAATACATCCTCTAAGGTCACTAAACCGGCAGTACCGCCATATTCATCTACCACAATAGCAATATGTACTCGTTTCTCTTGAAACTCACTGAGGAGGTCGTCTATTTTCTTAGTTTCCGGTACAAAAAATGCAGGTCGAATGATATTTATCCACTTAAAATTATCGGTTTTGTTGAGGTGTTCGAGGAGGTCTTTGGCATAGAGAATACCTGTGACATTATCAAAATTATCGTCATATACCGGAATGCGTGAATAGCCCGATTCGCGGACGAGTTTGAGGAGTTCATGAAAGCCTGTTTGTTGTTCGAGTGCAGTGACATCTACGCGCGAGTGCATGATTTGTTTGACCGATACATTGCCGAATTTGACAATGCTTTTGAGCAAACGAATTTCCTTTTTGGCATCTTGTGTATCGGTGACGGAGAGTTCGATGGCTTGGTCAATATCCTCCATACTGACCTGTTGATTGTTATCGTATCGGTTCTTGATTTGGTTTTCGATAATAGAAGTGGTATTGACCAATATCGCGGTAATCGGATAAGTGATTTTACCCAAAAACACAAGAGGTTTTGCCATAATACGTGCAAGCCTGATGTTGTTACTGCTGGCATATACTTTTGGAGAGACTTCACCAAAAAGCACCAACAGAAAGGTCACTAAAACAATCTCAATCAGAAACTTGACCAACTCATTCATGCCATCAGGCAGCAGATAGCCCAAGATAAACGCCGAGACGAGGATAATGGCGATATTAATAAAATTATTGGTCACAAGAATAGTGGCAAGCAGGTATTGTTTTTCTTCAAGAAGTTGCAGAATACGTCCGTTCTTATCATCCATATTTTTTTGGAGGTCATCAACATTATTATCGTTTAATGAAAAATAGGCAACCTCCGCACCCGAAATCATCGCCGAACTCAACAACAAAAGTACAAGCAATACAAGGGCTATTCCAACTCCTATTAAAGAAGTGGATGATAATAGTATGACTTGTTCGTATAACGGATAAAAACTCCCGCCGGGTTCGGTTTCCAAAAGGCGTGCTTTTGATGAAAAAAATCTTACCGGAGTGCTTGTGCCTACGGCATTTAATGGATTGGTGAATCAGTTGACCGATTATCTGTTCAACTGATTCACCAATCAACTGAACTAAAACGGCAAGTCATCCGCCGGTTCTTCCACGACTGCATTCTCCGTTTGAGCAACGGGTGCGCTAGCAGGTTCTGCTGCCGGACCTGACGCTTGCGTTGACATCGGAGCAGGTTTCGGATTATTTGAAATAGCTAACTCGTCATCCGTTGATGGGAAATATCCGGTAGATTCCCGTTTTTCCAACATCCTAAAATTTTGTGCAACCACTTCAGTATTATATCGGTTATTACCTTCTTTATCTACCCATTTGCGGTGCGTGAGCTTGCCCTCTACATACACGAGTTTCCCCTTTTTCATTTGCTGTTCGGCACGCTCCGCCAAATACCGCCACAGCACAATATCATGCCATTCTGTTTGCTCTTGCCATTGGTCAGATTTATCTTTGTACTTTTCAGTGGTTGCCAGAGAGACTTTAGCCACTGCCGCACCGTTTTCGAGGTGGCGTACCTCTGCATCCTTTCCTAGATGCCCTATTAAAATTACTTTATTGATAGATGCCATTGTATAAATTGGTTTATTTTTATGAAAATCCGTTTCAACTTCTAAATTAGCAACTTATTTGCAAAGTTCGGTATTTTTTGTTGTCTTTTTTTAAAATATGAATGAAATTATGCGGGTTTTATTCCTGATTCGTTTATTTGTGATTCGTTTATTCGTAATTTGTGATTTACCTGATTGCCCAATAAACTAATTACACGTTCAACTGATAAACCGCCTATGGCTACACGCATTTTACATCCTTTTCTCCTCATTACATTTTTTACTTTGTATTGTTGGAAACAAACTTCTTATTTTTTTAATATACAAAAAGGATTGATAGCATGGGTATTAGGCATGGCAATCGCAGCACTTGGATATGCTTTCTATCGCCTGCTCATCAAGCATCCGGTACGGGCAGGTGCAGCTTGGACTTTGACCTTATTGCCACTTTTGTTTTACGCTCCGGTCTATAATATGCTACAAAACACCTTGCGTCATCGTCACCTGATGCCGGTTTTTGTAGTATTAATTGTCACTATATTTTTATTTTTTTTTAGAAATAAAAAACATTTCGCTACGCTCAATACTTATCTCAATTTTCTTTTTTTTATTTTAATAATATTTGAAATATTTAATGTTTTTAGAAGCTATCAAAATGATAAAATATGGTATCAGCGCATTGAGGAGCAATATACAGAAAGCACCGCACCACCTTTAAATGTAGCCCATGAGTCTCTGCCCGATGTGTATTATATATTATTAGATGCTTATACATCGCCTACAAGTTTGAAAAAATATTGGAACTATGACAGTGCTGAATTATTAAATTTTTTGAATAAAAAAAACTTTTTTGTAGCGGATAAGGCTCATAGCAATTACGATTTTACGCCACAATGTATGCTCTCTACATTCGACATGGATTATATCCCACATTATACAACAACAACCAAGCGGAAATTGATGACTATGGCGATTTACCGTAAAGGTATTGAGCATAACAAAACGGTCAAATATTTCCAACAGGCAGGTTACAAATGGCACAATTTATCACCTTTCGATATGGCGGAACAGCAACGGACATATCATGTCATTCGGATTCCTGATGCTTCAAAAACCTTGCGCTATATGGCAGAGATGACCTTGCCGGGAAGAGGTATTCTGGATATAACCGACCTCAAAAATTATCAATCTAATCAGTTAATTATCAATGAATTAAAAAGTATTTCTATATCAAAAAGCATACAACCCCGATTTGTATATGGTCATCTTATGTTGCCGCACGGTCCGTATTTTTATAATGAAAAATGCGAACTCAATCCAAAGGGCTATCGGGGCAAACCGGAAAAAGAACTATACTTGGCACAACTTCAATGCACCGAAAATATGCTGACGGACTTAGTAGATACTATTCTAAAAAATGCTACCCGTCCGCCCGTCATCATCATGCAGGGCGACCACGGCTCCCGCATCAAATCTCTTGATTTGGAAGAGCATTTTTCTATCCTTTATGCCATTTATTTGCCCGACGGGGAGTACAGCGATTTTTATCCCGACATTTCACCTGTCAATACCTTCCGTATTTTATCCAATCATTATCTAAATACTGAATTAGAATTATTAGAAGATAAAAAAAATCACTTCATACCATTTTAAATTCCAAAAAACAAATTCCAAATTTCAAAAAATAATTCAAACAGTAAGCTTTCAAGATTGTAGATTATAATGTAGATATTTTATTAATATTTATAATAAATTGTTTTTTAATAACAAAAATATTATAATTATTTATTATTAAAATTTTATCATGCAATTTTAGCCTATTACTCTTGATGTGCTTTTGTCAGCTATATTGAGATTTGGAATTTGCAGTATAGCCCTGTCACGGAAGCATAAAGAATAATCATAACCTGCCCTCACTATCCACCGTTTAAGACAAGCATAAAACAAAGCACAATTAGCATACGCCAAAAATACATTACCCTAATCACAATCAGATTTTTCTGGTATTATTTTTTAAAAGGCTAAACAAAAGTGGGCTGTTTCACGAAAGTGAGACAGCCCGTCTTTTTTTTGTAACTTTGCGAGCTATTTACTCGTTTATATGTAAATTTGTCTGCTTATTGGAGAATTATAAATAAATTTGAGTGTGTAAAATATTAGGGGCAATCTAATATGAATGCAAATCGCTTAATCTTGTATATTTCACGCAGAGTATGCGGAGTACGCAGAGAAAAGCTATAAATCTCTGCGACCTCTGCGT
>CALIZI010000160.1 GCA_938028705.1 uncultured Saprospiraceae bacterium
TATTCACTAAACCTTTGGCATGATTCATGTCCAAACCTAATATATCATGGCAAAACTGTTCTGCTTTAGTTTTATTCACAGATAACTACTAGCAATAGTTTTGCCTATTTTTTTTGAACGACTTTTCGTCCAAAGTCTAAGATAAATATGCGGCAGAAAAAATGCGACAAAATCTTTAAATAATATGGTAATGAGTTCCTTCCAGCGTGCGTCGTGGTTGATCGGTGAGTTTTCCATTTGATAAATATTTTAACAAAGACAAACACGAATATATGAATAAATTTTATTTTACACTTATTGATTCATAATTTGTAAACTTCTACCCGTCTTTTTGGTCAGGACTATGGTAACATTAGGTCGCCGATTACCCAAAAACTTTATATGTCTTCGCAAAGCCGTTGAAATGTACATCTTGATTTTTTTATACCATTTTTGCTCTCGATATATATGTTGATACACCGCTTTTTCATAAAGCAAATTTTTGAAAGACAGCACCTCCAAGCCCTCTGATTTTAATAAAAATCTAAACGTTTGAGGGGCATAAATATTGATGTGTCCATAACTTAAAAAATGTTCTACCTGTGTATCCACATATTTTGAAAAATCAATAGGTATTTCAAATATTTGATATTTCGAGACACGCATAATTTCCCGAATCAACCGCCTTGGATATTCGACATGTTCGATGACATGACTGCATAGTGCCAAATCAAATTCATCCGTCGAATAAGGTATTTCGTAACCGTCAAATAACTTAATTTCCTTGATAGATTTCAAACCTTTCGATTGTATAGCTGCTATACCACTTTCCGAAATTTCTACGGATTTTATATGGTCGCAAAATCCTTTTTTATCCAGCCAATACAATACACTTCCATCGCCCGAACCTATATCAATGACCGTCTTAAAATCCAACTCACTTGATATATCTATGATATTATTCGCTTTGCCGCGACCACCCAATATGCGCCACTCTTCCAAGTCCTCACCGTATTGGGTATCATATTTTTCTTTTAAATTATTATCTACTTTCATCACAATCAGGTGATTGAATTTATGGTTACCAGTTCATGGTTGGGCAGTTCATAGTTCATAGTTATCATAATACCCTGACTTTCAATAGCTTTGTAACTCACTGATTATCAACCTGTCCAACGTTAGACGGGTAGCCAAATTTATGTATAAGTTTTGGCAAAGGTAATGGTAAAATATCAAATTTGCACCCTAAATACAAGCAGCTAAACAGGTTGACCGCGAATACCGTACAGGCGAATTCATTCGCCATGTAAAAAATAAATACAATTCGTATAATTTTCATTTACAAATTATTATAAATAAAAATTATACTAAACATGGCGATTAAAATCGCCTGTACGAGTTCGCGGTCAGCCTGTTTAGCTGTCAAGTAAAACAAAAATTTATTTGTAAATAATTGTTTTTAAAATAATTATAAATTAACATAATGACACACTTGACAGCTAAAGCAGTCATTACGGAATTCCCATTGAGCCTGTAAAGCAGCCTGTACTATTTTATGTCTGTACATTTAGACGACAAGCAATGCGAGATGTAAAATTACAAATATTTAAAATAATTATTTTTATAATTTCAAAAATATTTTTATTATCATTTTAAAATAAAAAAAATTTATAAAATATTTATTTTTATTAAAAAATACATTCTAAAATAATTTTAAATATTTAAATAATAAAAATGAAATTATGTATTCACAAGAAAATTTAACCCAAGTTGAATATGTAGTCCCCAAAAATCAGAGCGGGGAGAGTTGTCAGACGAATGTTGTTTTATAATGCACCGGTATTTGATAAGATCTTCGTTTTCAAAAAAAAGAATTCGTCTGACAACTATACCTCATAAAAAACTTTGGGACTACATATTCAACTTGGGTTAAGCCTTAAATACCCGGTCTAAAAGGCTAAAACATCAATCAAAAATACGTATCTTTACCAATCAAAATCTCCACACCTAAAATCAAAGTCTATGAAAATAAAATTTACGATACTCCTCTGTATATTCACTTATATATTACAAGCCCAAACCTATCTTCACTGTGGCAATTTGATTGACGGTAAGACTGACAAAGTCAAAAAGGAAATGACCGTTGTGGTGAAAGATAATAAAATTACAGATGTCAAACGCGGCTATGTAGCACCCAGAGAATCCGGCGCAAAAGTGATTGATTTGAAAAACAGAACCGTGATGCCCGGCTGGATGGATATGCACGTACATATAGAAGGTGAATATGGCAAAAATTCTTATATCAATCGCTTCACACTTAATGATGCAGACCGCGCTTTTGATGCCGTTGGTAATGCAAAAATCACTTTGATGGCGGGCTTTACAACTATTCGTGAGTTGGGTGGTTCGGGGGTCAATGTAGCATTACGAAAAGCTATTACTGCGGGTGATTTGTCCGGTCCGCGGGTATATACCGTTGCCAAATCCATCGCCATTACAGGCGGACACGCCGACCCGACGAATGGCTACCGCAAGGACTTGCTCGACTATCCGCCCGGACCCGGCGACGGTGTAGCAGATGGTGTGGATGAGTGCAGAAAAGCGGTCAGGCAGCAAGTCAAAAACGGTGCGGATTTGATTAAAATTACGGCTACTGGAGGTGTACTTAGTCTTGCGCGAGACGGACATCGTCCTCAATTTACGGAAGAGGAAATTAAGGCTATCGTGAGTACGGCTGCTGATTTTGGCATCAAAGTAGCTGCCCATGCACATGGCGATGAAGGGATGCAACGTGCAGTACGCGGCGGTGTGGCTTCTATCGAACATGGCACGATGATGAGCGAAGAAACGATGGAACTAATGAAGCAATACGGCACTTATTATGTACCCACGATTACCGCCGGAAAAGCTGTTGCGGATTCTGCCAAAGTGGAAGGGTTTTACCCTGAAATGGTCGTTCCGAAAGCCCTTGAAATCGGTCCGAAAATTCAAAATACCTTTGCAAAAGCCTATAAAAAAGGTGTAAAAATCGCCTTTGGTACAGATGCAGGCGTATTCCCGCATGGCAAAAACGCATTAGAATTTATCTATATGACTGAAGTGGGCATGTCTCCTATGGAAGCCATACAGTCGGCTACCATGGGTGCTGCCGATTTGCTCGGTGTGACTGATATTTTAGGCTCTATCGAAACTGGAAAATTGGCAGATATTGTTGCGGTAGAAGATAATCCATTAGACAATATCGAAACTGTACTCGACGTTAAATTCGTTATGAAAGATGGAATCGTTTATAAAAATAATAAATAAATAATTTTTATATGGTTAATCAGTTAATCAGTTGAACAGTAAATCAGGTAATCTGTTAATGAGCTAAAACTTGTCAGACATTTTGAAAATGTCTGACAAGTTTTAGCTCAAATTCAAGCCCAAGCATCTTTATGTATTAAATAAAAATAGAACATGATATTATCATGTTATTATTAGATTAACCAATTACCTGATTCACCGTTCAACTAATTAACTAAACACCATTTTCAAGAAACAAAAAACATGCAATTGAAAAGAGTAGTTATGCTCCTACTCGCGGTGATCGTGATGGCAGGAGGTTGCAAACCCAATACCAAAGAACCGAAAAACAATCAACCCGAAATGAATATCAGTGACCCGTTGGTCTATGATTCCAAAATTATCGGCGAACTTACCCAAGTCAATCAAGGGCTTTTTGGGATATTGGAGCAAATATCGGCAGCAGATTCGGTGGGTATCGTTCAGCAGTATTATCGCACCATTCAACAATTGGATGAAGCCGATGAAAAATTACGTGCATTACCCGCCATGAATGGTAATAGTGATTATAAAAATGCTGCCCTCAAAATCGTGGAATTTCATCGTGGTGCTATGGACAAACAGTATAAACGCATCATAGAAATTTCTGTAAAGAAAAAACCCACTACACGACAGGAAGAAGAACGCGAAACCTTATATGAACAAATGGAAAACGTAGAAGAGAAACTCGACGAGCGATTCTTACGGGTTCGGGAAAAATTTGGAAAAGATAATAAGGTGGAACTGCCCAAGGATGCGGATTTACAGTTGTAATTCATTTTTTAGGCAAAACAAAAACTATGGGTGTAGTAGAAGCAATTATACAATGGGATAAAGAACAAGCTGACGAGCGCGAAGTGGAAGTCACTAAAAAATACATTTTCACCATGCGTGAAAAAGGCTTAACGGACGAACAAATCTCCGAATTTCTTGATATTTCGCTTGAGCAAATTCAGGCATTATTTTCATCAAATTAAATAAAATTATGGGCGTAAAAGAGACACTTATAGAATGGTATGTAAGTGAAAGCGAAGATAGAATGGCAGATATAGTAAAACAGGCTAAAAAGAAAATGACGAAAAAAGAAGCAACTATTTTGGTTGAACAAATCGTCGAAGAAACTACTGCAAGATACATTCAAATAATGCGTATAAATATTTTGACATATAGTCAGATTTCCGAGTTAATGGGTATTCCTATAGATAAAGTTCGGGAGTTATCTTTCAAGTATCAGTAATTTTCTGCCAAAGTCATTGTTTTATCCGACACTTGAAAACTAATCAACACTTCACACCATTCGCTTGTGCCAGCTATCGCCCAATCGCACCTTCCAACGACTGTCAAAATCCGCTTTTGTATTCACCAAATTATCAAAAACTACCGTATCCTCATTTATTTCGCCAGAAGCATAAAGAGAAGAAAATTGCTCGCGGTCTGCGGCATGGACTGTACCGTCTTTTTCGTAAGTAAACGTCATTCTATCAAATAAATCAACCTTATATGCTTGTTCGATTTCTTTAATAAAATGCACCGAACTATCTATCGAACAGCCACTTGCACCTGACATACTTTCATCTACCATCAATACGATAAAGCGTCCGTGCAACACATCGCCTGTAGCTTGTAAGGCGCGATTATGGCTTGCCCACTGCTGCGTAAACGCATTGATGTGTGTACGTATTTTCGTAATATCAGCCTCCGAAAACGCTGTTTTAGATTGATAAATCCATACGCGCGAAGTGGCGGGGAAAGTCTCGAATTTATTTTGTGTGATTGTTGATTGTTCGTTCATTTTCTGTACATTACGCTATGGTTCACGTTAAAAATTAATCATTAACCATTAATCATTAGAAACTATCATTTCTGAAAGGTCATAGACCATTACTTTGTCCTCTTTTTCTTTGGCTTTTACACCATCAGACATCATCGTGAGGCAAAACGGACAGTTGACCGCGACTATATCTGCGCCTGTATCGAGGGCTTCTTCGATGCGTTCTATGTTGATGCGTTTGTCGCCGGGTTCATCTTCTTTGAACATCTGTGCGCCACCTGCGCCGCAGCACAAACCCGTCGTTTTACTACGTTTCATTTCCACCAAATCTGCATCAAGTTGCTTCAATACATTACGCGGTGCTTCGTAAATACCATTGACACGTCCCAAGTAGCACGAATCGTGATAGGTGATTTTTTTGCCTTTGAATGCACCGCCTTCACTCATTTTTACGCGCCCGTCATTGATGAGTTCCTGTAATAATTGCGTGTGGTGAATGACCTCGTAATTGCCGCCAAGTGCCGGATATTCATTTTTCAAAGTATTGAAGCAATGCGGACAAGCGGCGACTATTTTTTTGACTTTATACATATTTAAAGTCTCAATATTCTGCAATGCCGTCATTTGAAATACGAATTCATTGCCTGCGCGTCGTGCCGGGTCGCCGGTGCAGCTTTCTTCGTTGCCGAGTATGGCGAATTTTATCCCCACATCGTTCATTATCTTCACAAATGCCTTCGTGACTTTTTGTGCGCGAGCGTCAAAACTCCCTGCACAGCCTACCCAAAATAGTATTTCGGGTTCTTCTCCTCTTGCGGCATAATCCGCCATTGTCTGGACTTTCATGTTATTCAAATTAAACCAACCTAATAAATTGAAAATTAATTACCTAGATATTTTATTAACTATTTCTGCTAATGTTGATGCCATTGCTTTTTCGAGATATTTTCTAATGTTTTTCTTTTTATTTTCTATATCGCCGTGCAATGAAAGGACATACGGCGGTAATTTTAAAGCGATAGTTTTTGAGACACTTCCCTCATATTTTAGTTCAAGAAAGGAAGCCATCGCCAGGGTGCTTTCTTCATAACCATAATGATGAAAACTCAATCCCATAGCATATTCCTCACGATTAAATAATTTAATATCGTAATGAAAGAATGCCTGTGGCTGATTTTGGTCAAATTCGTAATTATATTCTTTTGTGTATTGAGCTATTTCGTCATTAAAATAACGACTATTTTCGTGGTCAAAATATACCTGTTGAACAGCTATTTCCGCATCGCCATTCAAGTCAGCTTTTATAGTCTTTCTAAATTCGTCTAAAATCTCACCACAATATTGAAATACAATTAATTTATTTTTTGATAATTCCTCTTTAATCGCCGTATCATCTTTTTTTACTTGCAACTCCGCTGCTTTTCGGATGAGTATTTTACGTGCATCTTCTAAAGATGTTGGCGTTATCTCCTTCACATTCAATGCCTTCTCAATTCCTCTACGCTGTACTTCCCCAAAATAATCCACCAAAGTCTGCGGCTTTCCGACATCCGCCTCGCGCAAGCCTTGAAAATAACGTATCACCTTTTCTTCTCTGCGTACTGTAATCGGGAAAAAACCATATTTAATAAAAATCAAACTCGTCAGGAGTCGCGCTACACGTCCATTTCCATCTTGAAAAGGATGTATCGACACAAAGGCATGATGAAACCACGTACCAATAATCAAAGGATGTACTTCGCGCTCTACCAAATCATTATAAATCGCCACGAGATTGTCCATTTCAGAGGCAGTTTGTTCGGGTGGACAATACTTGATAATCGTTCCGTCTGCCTTCGTCGGGTTGTTTTCTCTGACTTTGAATGCACCTTTTAATAAGTTGATTTTGAACTTATTACCAAATTGGTCGCGTCCTTCGGCGTGGTCTTGGTGGCGGGTAGTGAGGTGGTGCAATTCTTTGATAAATCCCGTTGTGAGTGGACGATTTTGTTTGACGACATCAAATACAAAATCCACCGCTTCCAAGTGGTCATTCAAATGATTCATCAAATCATTTTCGTCAATATTCGTATCGCCATGACTGAGAAAAGATTGCACAAAACCTTCCTTTATAAAAGTCTCCGTAATTCCTTTTTTCAAATCATACAAACCTTCTATCACGCCTGTTTCGATGGCATGTTCGCGTTTGAGTTCTTCCAAAAATTGTTTGTATTCCAGCGACCCTTCTTCCAACACCACCCTTCGGCGAAACCACGAAGCCGAGAGGTCATCCAACACAGAGGTATCACAAACTGCCCATTCTTCATTGAAGGTGGTGGGATGCCACAACTGATATTCTTTTGTTTCTACCAATGTGTTGTGCATTGCGATTTTTTTATTTGTGTAAAAATACAAACTAATCAGTGAATTGACAATGTTAAAGTCATTTTTAAATTTGCAATAGAGTTGCATTTAAGCTACTTTTACATCATCTAAACTAGTAAATTATGAAAACAACCTTTCCGCTTTTATTGTTTTTTGCTTTTCTCTTTTCAAGTTGTGAACGCGAATATCGTGTAGAATTTATCGTAAATAATGATTCTAATAGAAAAATAAGTATCGTTTACGGAGATTCAATGTCTGGTTCACTGGATTCTAATCTTATTAACGGAGGACAAAAACTTCGTTTTTTTCTTGATATGGGAACCGGTAAAACAACTCAAGACTATATGGATGATCTAGATAAGCTACCCTATCCATATTTTGATATAAAAGATATTGATGAAAATGAACTGATTCACGATGAACAGGATTTTAGTCGTTGGACTAAATCTTATCCTCAAAAACGTCAAGGGCTTGGGCATGTTACATTCCGTATGAATAATCTAAGTTTTCAATAAATACTTTCCAATATGAAAAAAATCTTTCCTTTGTTACTCATGTGCCTACTATGGTTTGGTTGTGACCCAAGATATGATATTTACTATTTTATTGACAATCAAAGCGATAACCAGCTAACGATTGTACGCATACAACAATACATTAACCAAGACCAAGGAACAATAAATAATGTGCCTCAAGATACCAGTTTAATTGCTGCCAAAACCCAACTACTTTTTAATCACCAAAGTGGTTTTGGCTATACTCGTGATAAGGTTCAATCTATTGACTCTATTGCTCCTCATATTATTCTGAATCAAGATAGTGTCAGGTTTAAAAGAAACGTTGCTAGCCTTGAAAATTGGGACGTGCAATGCGGAAGATCCAGAAACTGTGAAGGTATATTTACCTTAACCATCACCAACGAAGACTTCCAATGAAAAAAATCATCATCGCCGGCGGCAGCGGCTTTTTAGGTCAACATCTTCGCGCTTACTTTTCCAATCTCGGTTACGAAATCATCATATTGAGTCGCGGCAAATCGCAAGGTGTATTCCGTCAGTGGGATGCCAAGACACTCGGCGCATGGGCTTCGGAACTCGAAGGCACACAGGCACTTATCAATATGACGGGGCGCACGGTGGATTGTCGTTATAACGAAAAAAATAAAGCACAAATCCTCAATAGCCGCATTGATAGTACGCGCATAGTGGGCGAGGCGGTGCGTGCGTGTACACAGCCGCCCAAGTTTTGGTTTAACTCCTCTACCGCTACCATTTACCAACATACCGAAGGCGACGCGCCTGCAAATACCGAGCGCGAAGGCACCATCGGCAGCGATTTTTCGATGAATGTAGCGAAGGCATGGGAAGCCGAATTTTTTAGTCACGATACGCCCGATACTGTCAAAACTGCCTTGCGTACCGCCATTGCTATGGGCAAAGACGGCGGCGCGTTTCCTGTGATGGCGAAGTTGGCAAAATTCGGTTTATGCTCTCCGCAAGGAACGGGCAAACAATGGATTAGTTGGGTGCATGTGGAGGATCTTTGTCGCGTGGTGGATTTTTTGATGCAATATCCACATGAAGGTGTGGTGAATGTAGCTGCCCCCTACCCTATTCAAAATCAGGACTTTAACCGATTATTAAAAGAGAAATTAAACGTACCATTCACGCTGCCGCAACCAAAATGGCTCTTGGAAATCGGCGCGTTTTTCATTCGTACTCAAACGGAATTAATCCTAAAAAGTCGCAAAGCCTATCCTGGACATTTATTGGAGGCGGGGTTTACATTTAATTATGAAAAATGTGACGCAGCACTTGATGATTTACTGACGTAGCACGGTGCTTCTAGCCCGTGTCCACCTTAGGAACGCGAAATGTATGCAGGCACGGGCTGGAAGCACCGTGCTAGGTGTGTTGTCCGATAAAATGTTATTTTTGCAGAAAAAATCACCAGTCACCAACTATATACACCAATGCACATCAAATGGCTCATGTTCGATGCAGACAATACGCTCATCGACTTCACCAATGCTTCCAAATTATCTTTCCAACAAACTTTCGAGGATTACGGACATACGGCTACGCCCGAATTGTACGCAACTTACAAAGTCATCAATCATGGCGTTTGGACTGCCTTTGAACAAGGCGAAATCACCGCCGAGCGATTGCGAGTCAAGCGATTTGAGGACTTTTTTGCGGAGATTGGCTTCTCCCCTACTTCGCCCGAATCGTTTAGTAAGCGTTATTTGGAAAATTTAATTTTCAAGTCAGAAAATTATGACGGAGTAAAAGAAATGCTTGAAGGATTACAGCCACATTACAGCATGAGCATCATCACCAACGGCTTGAAAGAAGTGCAACGCCCACGCCTAGACAAGCTCGGTATGACGCATTATTTTGACAGCATTATTGTGTCGGACGAGATAGGTTTTGCAAAGCCGGATGAGCGATATTTTGAGATTGCCTTCAACTCAATAGACAATCCGCCACCGAAGGAAAATACATTGGTGATTGGTGATAATTTGAAATCTGATATTCTGGGTGGCATTCGTTATGGACTGAAAACTTGTTGGTTGAATAGCGAAGGAGAAGTAAATGAAACAGGGATTGAACCGGATTTTGAAATTCAAGATATTTTGAAATTACCGGATTTAATAAAGTCATTAAAAAAAATACAAATATAAAGTATTTTAAAAATGCGTTTAAATTACATTTCAGTCAAAATACCTTTAACAAAATTTCGCATGGCAGGTAGTACATCTTTTGGGGCTTGTGAATGAGGTGTATGAGCGCAACCATAAATCAATAGCTCTTCGGCTCTTCCCGCAGTTCTATCGACGATGCTTCTTAATTGACGTTCCGTACCAAAGTGGTCTTCAACACCTTGAATAGCTAACACAGGGCAAAGCACTTTTGACAAATACTTTTCGATATTCCAATTTCTAAAACTATTAGACAACCAAGTGCGCGACCAGTTCTTAAACATTGCAGACGTTTTTTCGCCATGATACTGCGCCAAACGAGAGCGCAAACCCGTCAATTCGTAAGATAATTGTACATTACGAACACCACGTATCGTTTCTTCTTCAACGAAAACGTGCGCTGCTTCACTAATCACACCCGATACTTTGTTAGGAAATTTGGCAGCATACAGAAGAGCAATTGTACCGCCGTCGCTATGTCCTACAAGGATAGTATTTTTGATACCCACCGCATTCAAAATAGCCGGTAGCATATCCCAAGCCTCTACGTTCAAGTAATCCGGTCCACATTCATTAGAAAGCGGAGAAGACTTGCCGTAGCCTTGTCGGTCATACAAAAATCCATCTAAACCGGTAGTTTTACAAAGTTGTTGAGGAAAATCCCGCCACAACTCTACACTACCCAAACCCTCGTGCAAAAAGACTAATGTAGGTGCATCAGCTCTTGAAGCGGCTTGTGTTATTCGTTTAGTAAATATTGTAGAACCAAAAACCTTGATGTCTTTTTTATTCTCAGTCATAGCTTAATAATCGAGATTTATGGTTTGTGTAAAGACGTGGACTAAGGGATGAAGTAACAGAAAATGAACAGCTTTTTTGAATGACTTTTAGTGGAAATAAATGCTGTTTTTGTGGATATATATTTTTCTTATTGATTTTTTTTATTATAATTATTTTAATATTAATAATATTTTGATTTTAAAATGATTATAAATTTTAAAATAACTTATTAAAAATTAATTTAATTTTAATAAAAATTTACAAATCAATATTTTATAAATAATTAAAAATTAATATACAAAAAGTTGAGTTGCTAAAACAAAAAAAATCCGAAGCCCAAGCGGACTCTGGATATATCAAACATTGTATTTTATTATATTCAAGCTATTGTTCTTCAACCTCTTTCCCAAAATCCGTAGCTTCATCATACCGGATAAGGTAGGTTTTTATCTCGACACCTTCAATGATTTCTTTGGCTTCTTCGATGCCTTCCATTTGTATCTCATTACTGATAAAAACAATATATACACTCTCCTCAATACCCTTTCTGTTGCAATAGTACGCCAATTGCTTTTTACCTTTTTTGAAGGAGCGCGGACTGTAATATTTTTTCGCTTCTATCAAATATTCTATACCTTTTACATTGATAATCAGGTCGCTATTGCCCAATGATACAAAGGCTTCGCGATAACTTTTTCCTTCTATTTCTTGTATAAAAATACTGATAAAGGTCTCGAAGCTATAAATCATCGCTGCCTCTTTGATAGATTTAAATTTACCGTTTTCATCTTTCTCGCGGTAAGGGCGAAAGCTGCGGAGTTGGATGTGATTTTTGTATTTATCAATGAGTTTATCAAAGTCAATTCTGCCATTTTCGGTCAGGTAAGCATCGGCAAGCATAGTTCCGGCAATTCGGCTGCCTTCGCCATTCGTATAAGGATAAAATGTATTGTATAATTTCTTTTGATAGAGTGGCACCCAGAAAATGACAAAATCATCTTCATCCCAAGTAATTAATCCATTGACATGTAGCTCTTTAATCGCGGGTCGGTCAATGTTAAACTCTACCTGATTTTCGGTAAACAGCAAATGCTCTACGAAAGTCGGGTATTTTTTGGCTTTATTGACAATATTTGATACATTTTTATCAATACTTTTATTAATGTACCAATCCTCAATTATCATATAATCTTCATAAGTAATCACCTCTTTATCAGGATAGTCCATGACCAGTTTACGGGCAAAGCCATTCACCAAGCCGGGTTGATTGGCGGTGATTTCTACGATTTTTTCTTTTACCTCCAGAGCAAATAATTGTCCGGTTTCGGTTTCGTGTTGCCCCAAGAGTTCAAGGCTTTCTTCATTGCTAAAGAAAGGAATCGCCAGATTGTTGGTCACATTAAAAGGGCTGGCATTATCCTGAATAATACCTGTGATATTGGACACACCTACCAAGATGACACTTTTTAAAGCATGACTATTTCTTGCATGATAGGCATTTCTAATAGAATGTAAAAAATCATTAAAATAGGCTTTATTGATACCCTCGACTTCATCTATAATGAGTACAAACTTTTCATCTGTGACACGTTTAATTTTATTAAAAACATCCGTAATATTCGTTATTTCAAAATCGGTACCCCAAAATTTATTTATTTCCACCACCAATCCATCCATAAAAGTATGAACAGGTGCATTAGAATAATCCTCAAAATTAATCCATGCCACTTTATAGCCTTGCTTCTTCAATGCTTCTCCCAACAATATAAAATACGTACTTTTACCTGTTTGTCGTGGTGCCCATATCGTAAAATATTGATTCGATTCTACCAAATCAATACCTTTTTTTATCAACTCAGGGCGAAATAGAGTATAGTGTTGTTCCGGTATATTCGGACCTGATGTATTAAATTCACGCATATTCCAATGTAATAATATTTTTTACCAATATCCTCAAAGTTAATCATTTTGATATGATATTTTCAACAGCAAAGCACTTTTGGCTGGAATAGATAAAAAAAATCCGAAGTCCAAGCGGACTCCGGATATATCAAACATTGTTTGTGTATAACGCAAATTACTTCTTTGCCAATCGCGTCATAGTTTCCTTATTGCCTCTGAGCATATAACCTACGCTGAGGGAGAAGGACATTCCGGGGCTGAGGGAGGCATAAATCTGGTCACTTGCACGGTACGATTGAAATAATTTTACTCGGTCTTGATTCAGTATATTTTGTGCGTTGAGGCTCACTTTCCAATTGTTGTTGGTGCCGAAATATTTTGATGTTTTGAAGTTAAGGCTGTGAAAAGATTGCTCATACACATCCGGCACACGTGCTACACCTACTACGCTAAGTCGCTGACCCTGAACGTTATAGCTAAGGTTGGCGTTCCAGCCATTATCTGGATCATTATAATTCAAACTTGTATTGATAATGTATGGCGACTGCCCTTGCATTTCGCGAGTATCCGAAACGACCTCGCCTTCGCGGGCTTCCTGTATTCTGGATTGGTACTCTGCATCGCTCATTTTCACTTGCGATTTGATATACGATAAATTCGTACTCAATGAGAAATTACTCAATGCCGGAGCAATGAAACCTAAGTTTTTGCGAGTCTCAAATTCTACACCATATACCTTAGCATTACCTACGTTGCGTGGTGTGAAATTGTCGGCAGCTATCGGACTGTAAGCTACAATCTCAATCGGGTCTTTAAAGTCCTTATAGAAACTACTCAAAGAGACCATTTCGCCGGGCTTGAAGAAGTATTCCCAACGCAAATCCATGTTCTGAATATAGGTCTGTTTGAGGGCAAGATTACCGATGAAAGTGCGCTCTGTAATCGGGTCGTATATCTGTGCGACTGATTTCTCTTTGAAGGACGGACGCGCCAAAGTACGGCTGTACGCAGCACGAAGATTCATATTGTCCACTACATTATAAATCAAACTCGCAGAAGGTAATAGGTCAAGTGTATTCAATACATTTTTATTATTAAAAATATCGGTAGCAGGGTTAATAACCGTCTGACGCTGACCTGTATAACGCATATCTGTTTTTTCTATTCTTGCACCATATATCGTTTTCAATTTACGACTAATCGGCAATTCATTCATCACGTAAGCGGCAGCAATTTGTGCGTCTGCATTATAAGTATTTGAAGGTTCGGATTGTCCGGTAACATAAATACCTGTGTTGGTTTCTGCATCAAATAAGTTGCTATCTTCAAAGAGTTGGTTCGGGTCTCCGGTAAAGTTGATTTGGGTGCCACGCTCGCGGAAATCATATTGTAATACAGAGAAATCACGATTTTTGTAAGAATAGGCTATTCCACCTTTCAATTTGGATTCCAAGCCGCCCCATTGTTTGAATTTCCACGACATATCTGCCTTAGCATTCAAACTGACTTCCATAAGGTCGCGGTACAAACGCGATACTCTCGCACCGTCACCCGTATTGAGTGTGATGTCCATTACTCTGCCGTTGTTATCTTCATTGAGTGCGAAGGCAGTGATCCGTACATCGGGTTCTTTATTCAAGGAAAGACTTGGCGAAAGTTTGACATTAAATTCAAGATTTTTCTTAGGAAGTGTAAAGCGATTACCGTAAACGATATTCGTAATACTTTTTTGATTATAATATAAAACATCTTTATCCAATACCGCACCTTCGGAAGAGAAATAATTGCGCGACATACTTTCAGATGCTTTTTTGATACCATTTTGAGTGTGAAATAAACTCAATGAATGACGCGCACGTTTGCCTTTAATCGAGGCACTCAACAAGCCACTCCAAAGTGCTTCATTGACACTAATATCTCCGCTGCTCAATTCAGAACGCATCAATTCATTTTCGCTTTTGTCTGCAAATTTGATGTAATTATTATTGATAGCATTGCTATAATAATCGTTTGTATTTCTATAATTGACAGCAAATACTAATCCTTTCGTAAATTTTTCACCATTAAATTGGTTGCCCCAGCTAAAGCCGTAAGATTGGTCGGGGAGTGCGATACCTTTGGTAACAGACATGTCTTTATTAAAATTTCTGACCAAGGTTTCTTGCCCTGTTGAGCCTGTAATGGCAAAGGGAATGTCTGTATTCGCTGCGATAGGTGATTGGCGTGTGCCTGCGCCAAAGGCAAAGGCATCTGCAAAGCCAGATTGGTAAGTACCGAAGTTATTATTAAAGCTCGTATTAGTGTTGTAACCTAATGAACCTGAGTAAGATATGGTTCTTTCTTCCGGGAAATTTTTGAGTTCGATATCCACTGTACCTCCCGTAAAATCGCCGGAAAGGTCGGGCGTAAATGTTTTATAGACTAAAATATTATTGAGGATATTGGTCGGAAAAATATCGACTTGTACGGTATTTCTGTCGGGGTCGAGTCCGGGAACTTCCATGCCATTCAATACCGTTTTGGTGTAGCGATCGCCAAGTCCGCGGACATAGACATTTTTGCCATCTTCCACCGTCACACCTGTGATACGCTTGACGGCTGCACCTGCATCGCTGTCACCCGTTTGGCTGATTGCCTGTACGGATACACCGTCCAACAGATTGACTGATTTTTTTTGTAGGGTCATTACAGAATTGGTCGTGTTGCGGGCTGCGGTGGCAGTGACGACAACTTCGACGAGTTCTTCTGATTCGTTTTTGAGGATAATGTCGTTGACAAGGGTGACATCGCCCGAATTGACGACGACATCCGCTACGGTCATATCTCCAAATCCAACGTAGGAAACCTTTAAAGTATAAGTTCCGGGAGCTAATTTGAGGACGAAGCTGCCTTCAAGGTCGGCAGTTGCACCAACCCCTTCGAGTTCAGCGACTTGTACGGTAGCGAAACTCGCTTCCAAACCACCGTCATCATAAATTTTGCCGCGTACTGTGCCGTCTTGGGCTTGGGCTGCGATGACAAATAACAGCATTAAAGCTGTGGGTAAAATGCGTTTTAATAATGTTGTAATTCTCATTATTTACAATGTTTGAAAAACAAATTTTGAGATAAGAATGGAGGTGGAAATTAGTATCAAAATTATTTTATAATTATTTTTTTTATTTTAATAAAATTATTTTTTAAAATATTTTTAAAATTATAAATAATAAAATATTTTTATTTAAATAATTATCAATACAAAAAAATAATCGTCAATTTTGCATTTAAATTTCCCTTAATGTATTTGCGTTACCTTTTTTAATGAATCAATGAGTTTCCCGATAGCTATACAGGATGAATGAGTGAGTAATGTCGATATTATTCATTCATTCGTTCATTCAAAATTCATTCATTAAACTCCCTTCTCATCTTTCTTTAAAAATGATGTTTCGTAAAAAAAATAAAATGTGGTAGAAGCATTATAGACGATACTTCTACCGACTTAAACTCTCTGTGAAAATAAATTCCAAAAGAATATCGCATCTGTATTGGAATTTGTTTTTTGGAATTTGGAATTTCTTAGAATGGAGCTAATTCGCCATTAGCATCTGCCCATGACCAAGCTGCGAAGGCAGCTTTTGTCGCGCCTTTTGTTGGTGTACTTGTTATGGTATTATTACTTCCGGTAAAGGCAGTTCTGACGGCAGTTTGCTGCTCGGTAGTGCCGTCTCTCATCACACATATATCGTCCAGATTTGCAGTTGTATTAAACTCACAATCAGTGACTTGCAACTTATTACTTGTCAAGTTGTCATAAGTTACCGGACCTTCAAGGCGAATAATAGAAGAAGCATCAAAGTCAAAGAAATAAGTATCTTTAACTGTGCCTTGTGCATCACTTTTTAAGCGAGCAAAAAAGTCACCCGGTCCTTTCAACGAGCCATTCTGGAGGGTAAAAGCACCCGCTGCATTTTCAGAACCTTCCGGTCCGTCTATCTCCATACCGCTTTCTGAATTTGCATCGCCTATGTAGATGAAGTTATCGATAGTGCCTGCGTAGGCTTGGTCAATATCAAAAGCATCATCGCCTTGAAACAATACAATAGCATCGTTGATATCAACTGTACCACCGAAAAGTTCGATACCGTCATCAAGATTAGCAACTACCTCTACGTGATGTATTGTTGTACCTGAACCTACACCGCCAAGTGTGAGTCCGTTGATTTCTTTGTCCGGTTCGAGTGCTACGCCACCATGTCGGATAGAGACATAAGTGAATGTACCTGAATTGTGTGTGGGTTCATCACCACCATATACCGCTTGGGCAACGTCGGCAGGGATGCCTTCGACTCTGTCGGTCGTACCCGTTGCAGGAGAGATAGGAGCTTTTCCAAGAATGATAACACCGCCCCAAAGTCCGTCGTCTGATGAGGTAAGATTGGTTCCGGCAATTTGTCCGGGCTGGATATTGTCAGCTTCGGAAGTGAAGATGATAGGTTGAGTAGCTGTACCGGCAGCGTTAATTTTGCCATCAGAGGCAATGATGAGTACAGAGGCATTGGTGTTTGTGCCTTGCTTGGCTTTGATGATTGCACCCGGTTCGATAGTCAAGGTAGCACCGTTGGTAACGATAACACGACCATCTAAGATGTTAACAGTGTTGGCAGTCCAAGTCGTATTCGTTGTGATATTACCGGATGCTGTGCTTTGGTTACCCGTACCCGAACAAGTGCAATCCATTTGGATAATGTCATTAATTGTTTCAGCGTTGGCATCGTCGCAAATATCGCCAAAGTCAGCTTTTTGGTCAGGGCAATCGTTTTTTCCACAAGAGGTGAGTGAAAAAGAAGCAATTAGCGCAAATGCAAATAATAGGAGGAGTTTTTGTGATTTAAAATTCATATTTAATTCTGTATTTTTAAATAAATATTTCTTGTAGATTTTGTCTGCCTTCATTACGATTGCAAATGTATAGGCAGCGATTATCCTTAACCTTAATCCAATGTTAATTAATTGTTACGAAGCATCAAATTGAAGTTAATTTTACTTAAAGATGTGACAATGTATATTAATTTCATCAACTATATCTATTTGATAATGAAGTAATTAATACACAAAAATGTAGTTATTGAGAAAAATATAAACAGTAGTGTGTTGATTGAGGCTATTAAAGTATAAATTTACATATACATTTATATTAATTTTGATTTTTAGGCAAAAAAAATACTTTAAGATTAGAAATTTTTTATTATCTAATCTTAAAGTACTGATATGTATATTGACAAAGAATTTAACTTAACTACATCGTTAAGAATATTCTCGGTATTATTGTGTTTTCAATTTCTTGTTGTGTATTCCTTATTTCATTTTGAATGATTATAAATGTAAGGAAGCGACACTTTTATCACCTAACGAGAATAACCCTCTGTCTTTTTAACTTGTGGCAAAGAATCATCGTCCTTTGCCTTTGAATAGTATGGTGGACTCATATTCTAATATTTTTAATAATTAAATTAGTCCGGTTTTATTGAAATTAATGTATTTTTTATTATTTTAAAATAAATAAATTATAAAATAATTTGATAAATTAAAAATACCTACTTTTCAATACAACCTTGTTTCGAGTTTCTCTGATTCTTTTATATAAATGTAGTATCAAGATGTGATTTTGTGTGATAGATACTACATCCATTGAGAGAGAATTTTTGAAAAAAGAAGTACAAAGAAACTCCTTTTCTGTTTTATTTAATTAATCCCTTTTAATTATAATGCAATGATAGAAACATTCTTTTGAATTTCCAAATAAAAATACAAAAATTTTTAAAAAAAATTATTTCAGTATATTATTTGGTATTTAAAAAAATTTGCAAAATATAAATTATTTAAATAGTTGTAATTTATAAATGATTGTTATGGCTATTTTTATACAAAAACGAAGATGATTTTTCAATTTTAATCTCGGCTTTTAGCACCATTTTGAATGTCTGGAAAAAATTCTTGAATTTTCTCTACGTGTTCTGCATTTAGACTTTGGACAAAGGAAATTGGGGAATTCGGAAATTAGGTAATCCCGATAACTATCGGAACTTTTTTAGATTTTTACAAAAAATAATTATTTACATATTTAATTTTAATAATAAAATTCATTCAATTGATTATCAATAAGTTACGCTTTTAAACCAAGTTTTCCAATTCCCTAGTTCCCATTTTGTCCAAAGTCCAATCTACATCATCTATTGTTCTACACCCAAAGCACCTTACCCTCCGTCTCATGCCAGGGGAGATAATCACTGCCAAATCTATCATCTATTTTCCCACGTTTGACCTTCAAAGTAGGTGTCAATAAATCATTTTCAACAGACCAAGATTCTCGTTGAATGATAACCGTAGAAATTCGCTCATAATTGGCGCGTGTTTTATTGACTTGATTGACGGTATCTAATATGGATTGCTCTACATCGGCAGGGTTTCCGGCTAGACCAATTTCAGATAAATTCACAAGTGCAATAGGTTGAGGAATACCCAAACCAACAACACAGACCTGCTCGACAAAATCATTTTCCATAATTCCTTCCTCTATCGGATTTGGCGTGACATAACTTCCTTTGGAAGTTTTAAAGGCATCTTTTACGCGCCCGACGACCCGAACATATCCGTTGTCATCTATCGTACCTCTGTCGCCGCTATGCATCCATCCGTCGATGAGTACCTCTGCTGTTTTTTCAGGATTTTTGTAATAACCCATCATCATATAAGGGCTTTTCATCAAAATTTCTCCGGTGTCGGGATGAATACGTACCTCGCCGAAGGGAATAGCTTTTCCTACGGAGTCTTGTGGCGTATTCGGGTCAGGTCCGTTGGTCATTGAGCCGCATACTTCCGTCATGCCGTAGGCTTCTACTAAGTGTATGTCCAATTTTTTGTAAAAATCCTTGATAAACGCAGGTGTTATTGCTGCTCCGGTAGCGGCTACTTGTATATCTCGCATACCTAGTGCAGTACGCAACTTCTTTTTGATGACACCTGAAATGATTGGTATTTTTAGCAATGTATTGAGTCGTTTTTCCGGCATTTTGGCGAGTACACCCAAATAGAACTTTGTCCAAATGCGCGGTACGGCAAAGAAGAGTGTGGGTTGTGTATCTTGTAAATTTTTGGCAAAAGTATCCAAACTTTCCACAAAAGACATCATACCACCTTGCGATATTGTCGATAACTCTAAGCCGATTCGCTCACCTACATGATTGAGTGGCAAAAAAGAGAGCGTTTTCAATTCCTTAATCTTACCAATGCCCAACCAATCGGTTTTGAGTTCATTGACCATTATCAAGGCAGGCGCACGGTGAGCAAGCATCACCCCTTTTGGCGTTCCGGTGGTGCCGGAGGTAAATTTAATCGTCCATAAATCATCCAACTCGGGTACAAAGTTATCTGTGGTCGGTGCTACATTCGCCGTTAAATCATTCCAATCTTCTCCTGCTGTTACTTCAGCATTGCCTTCGTAGTGCGGAAACTTAATCGCCACCACATCATCTGGAATAGCCCCTGATTTATCGCCCCAATCATCCAATTTACCCAAAAAGATAGCCTTCAAATCAGCCAAGTCTATCACTTGTGCCAATTGCGCTTTCGGCAAACTCGCATAAAAAGGCACAGACACATAGCCGCCCATTATAATCGCCAAATCCGCCAATATCCAATGATAACAATTTTTAGAATAAATGCCGATATGGTCGCCCTTTTGAAGCCCTTTATTTTGGAGGGCAGTCACCATTTTTCTTGCTGCTTGTCCTGCTTCGGCATAGGTCATCGTATGCCAAGTGTCACCCTTTGGTTGTCTTAAAAAGACCTTATCCGGTGTCGTCTTTTCCCAATGATAGAACCGCTCAATAAGTATGGGGATGTTTTGTGTTGAATCTGCCATGATTTTGTAATTTATAATTCGTGTTGCGTGTTATGAGTTTTTAAATAATTATAAAATCAAAGATAAGATATTTTTTGTATGTTTTAAAATCCAAAATCTACACCCTCGTACCGACTGTTTTCCCGAATCAAGTTGCGGAACAGGTAACTGCCGCCGGGCAAAGCATGAAATCATAAAAATAAACCGTCATGCCAAACTCAATTCGGTATCTTTTGGGCGCAAGAGAGTGATGCTCAAGTAAAGTTTCCGCTCATTTGTACTACAAGGTGAAAGCCGTTATTGAAATGTAAAATAATAAATGTAAAATGTAAAAGTGTATTTTACGAATTTTAAATTAACTTGACGATATTACATTTTAAAAATAATAATATATTTGTGTTTAGGATGGAATATTTTTTCCGAATTTGGGCTAAAACTCGTCAGACATTTTCAAAATCTACCGATGAACTCATATTTTCCGACAAAGTTTAAATGTCAGACGAGTTTTAGCCCAAATTCAAGCTCAATGCCGTCCATTATTGAATAAAAATTAAAAATGAGCATGGGTACAAAAACGAATCGCACCCGTATAACGTGAATATTTTTTACAAAAAACTAATTTACAACATTTTAAAAATAAAAATATTTTAAATAAATAATTTTTATTTTCAATAATATTTTCACCTTTTAACCCAAGTTGAATATGTAGCCCCCAAGTTTTTTAGGTGGTTTAGTTGTCAGACGAATGCTGTTTTAGAAGGCACCGATTATTTGATAAGATCTTCGCTTTTAGCAAAAGAATTCGTCTGACAACTCTCCCCGCTCTGATTTTTGGGGCTGGTTTAATGCCCATTTGTTTGTCTTTCAGCCGGATAGAGATACATGCGTCGGGATTCCTTTTGACGATTTTGGCGAACCGGACGATGATGCGAAAAAAATCAAATTAAAAAAATACTTCAATCAGGAAGGTCAGAAGATGTACTACGAATACGATTTCGGCGATTGTTGGCAACATACCTTGACACTAGAAAAAGTACTGTCAAAAGATGCCAAAGTCAAGTACCCGCAACTGATTAAAGGTAAAGGCATGTGTCCGCCCGAAGATTGCGGCGGGATATGGGGCTACTATGGTTTGGTGGAAGCCGTCAATGACCCTAGCACGACCAACATGAGGATTTGCGCGAATGGCTCGGTATGGAGGAAGATCAGGTGCTTGACCCTGCATATTTCGATTGTGTATCAAAGGGATACTTTTACTATAGAAGGGTGCAGGACAAATTTTTAATCTACCCCGTACCGACGACTTTAGCCGTCGCGGAAAATGTCGGGTCACTTGACGGCTAAAGTCGTCAGTACAGTATCATTTCAACGTAAAATTAAAAATTTGTCCTGCACCCCTATAGAATGTATCAATTCGCATAGCTGTGTTGAAGTCAAAACATTAAATTTCAAAAAAAAATAATCGGGTGAG
>CALIZI010000161.1 GCA_938028705.1 uncultured Saprospiraceae bacterium
ATGGATAAGTCGAATTAAATATCCATTTTATCATAAAACCGCAAGTAAACAAAATAAATTGATGCCTTTATGTCAAAGAACTAAAAACTTATGTAGTATCGTTAGATTTTCAAAATGTCTGACGAGTTTTAGGTCAAATTCAGACCGAAGCACCTATTTATAGTAAACAAAAATCTAATTTAACATTGTCAAGTTTTAATACAGATGAGCGACTATTTTAATGGATTGATGCACGGTTTTGTATGGAAAATTCCAAACATGCTCTTACATCTCAACAAACAAATCATCCAAAGTCAAAGTCTGCGTAAAAATAGCCGCACTATGAGCATTGGGCATAATGCCTTGTGCCGAAATAAGGACATAAAAGATTTGTTTTTTTGTCTTTGTTACCGCCTTAAATATGCTTCGCTTCTTGCTCAAAGTAGCGGCATAAGCCTTTGTGACCGTAAAAGCATCTTCATAAAATTTAATTTCAAACAGATTGATAGCACCGTCATTGCGATCTATCAATAGATCAATTTGAGTGCCTGATGTAGTGTCCGTTCCTTTGTAATAAAAAGAGGAGGACAGCGAATAAATACCTGCAATATCGAGTGCTTTTTTTATTTGCGGAATATGCTTCAGACACAGACTTTCGAAGGCATAAGCACTCCAACTTTTATAGCCTTGCGTTTGACTGAGGTGATTCCAAACATTCGTTCCTTCGTAGGCTTTACCCTCAATAAATTGGAGATAAAACAGAGAATACTCGTCGGTAAGTCGGTACAGACGGTTTTTTTTCTTTTTATTAAAAGGACGATAAAAAAAGTCCTGTTTTCAAACACTATACTAAACCCCTCAAATGAAACACATCAAATATATACTTGGAAATCCGAAGATGACTATACCATAATCTCTGGGATAAAAACTAATTCATATTTTTCATTTTACTCCGCACTTTTCTTACATGGATTGACATTGCAAATCCCCAAAACCTTCTACTTGAATTATGAACGTTCAGAGCCTACAACTACAATTTCTGATAATACCATTAGTCAGGAGGCAATTGACACTGCATTCAATAAACCACAAAGGAAAAGCAATTACATGTATAAATTTTATAATAAAAAAATAATTATAACTAATGGAAAATTTACTAATAGACTTGGAGTACAACGCATTCAAATTCTACATAAAGAAAACAAAAAATGTTATTGTACTGACTTAGAAAGAACTTTAATAGATGTCAGTGTACGTCCGGTATATTCAGGCGGTGTATTTGAGGTATTGGAAGCCTACCGACAAGCAAAAGGAAAAGTAGATGTTTTACGAATTAAAAAATATTTAAATGAGTTAAATTACACCTATCCATACGAACAAATCATTGGGTTTTATCTAGAAAAAGCACAATATGAAAAAGATGACGTTGAAATTTTTAACATAGAAAAACCATTTGATTTTTACTTAACTTATGGAATGAGAAATAAAGTGTATAGTGAAAAATGGAAATTGTATTATCCAAAAGGAATGTAAATAATTATAGCGAATTTTAATTTGGATTATTGATTGAATACTTGAGCGTTCCTTCCCGCAATTTTCCCAAAAAATTTCCCTACATTTATTCTTTTCAAACAAAGCAAATTCAAAGCCACCTGTACCGAGGCGGTGCGGTGCTATGTCTCTCTCCACCCCATACCGCTCGCGGAAGATTCCGGTTTACTTTATATATTTGCAGGGAGGATGGATAAATTGAAGAGTTAGGCTTTTCGATTTATATGAATTGGAAAAATAAAGGAAAGGTCATAAAAAAGCGAAACCCAATAGCTTGATTGCTCAGAGGCTATTGGGAATAAGATGCTACAAAGATAAAAGATTTACTGAACAAAAGCAATTTGTTATACACACGCAGATATGACCGATTTCCTTTTTTGTGAGAAATAGTTTATCTTTGAAATATCATATCAAAAAAGACTTTCTGTATGAGTACATTAGAATTAAAAGGCGGTATTTACGACTTGATTTCTACAGTCAATGATGAATCTGTATTGCGGCAACTGCACAAAATGGTGCAAGACGTGGTAGAGCAAAATATGGATAAAACCGATTTTTGGGATGAACTGACCGAAGACCAACAAAAAGCCATTGACGAGGCAATTGAGGAAAGTTATGATGAAAAAAACTGGATTCCACATGAAGAAATCGTGAAAAAATACCAAGCATGGCTAAAACCGTAATCTGGAACAAAACCGCCTCCCAACAGTTAGACGAACTCCTCACCTATCTACACCAAGAAGTCTCCGAACGCGCTGCAAGCCGCTTCTTGGAAAAGCTCTATGACCGCCTTGATATGCTCACCAGATATCCTGAAGCCGGCAGGAAATCTCAAAAAAGAAAGACCGTCAGATTTTACAAAATTGATAAACATCGTCGTTTGTATTATCGTGTACATGGGCGCAAGTTGTTTGTCGTTTTTCTATTTGATACGCGACAACACCCTGATAAGAATCGGTATTGAAACCACCACACCCACCAATCGCGCTGCACCCCAAGACCTACCGCTATCGGGACGTAAAATTCCGGTTTATTTTATATATTTGCAGGGAGGATGGATAAATTGAAGGGTTAGGCTTTCCAAGTTGTGAATATTGGAAAATATACGTAATTTTAGCGAGTATATCACCCCAGATTATAATTCAAAAGCGGAGTATTGTGCATATTTTGAAGTTTACAGGCAAAAATAGTAAAGGAAAATGAAAAAATCAATTTCAAGCAATCAAGACTATTCAGGAGTGCTTCCATTCTGTCTGATAGTTGGATTATTCAGTTTTTATCTTTCAGGATACTTCGAAGGAGGATTAAATAGATTTCAAGGTTTAGTCTTGGGAGTTCTGATTTCTTTTTTGATAATTACTTTATTGGTTTTGATTGCTTCAATGCCAAGAACGAAAAAAGAAAAAGAAGCAAAAAAAGAAAAACTCAACATAAAGCCTTCATTAATCTCCAATACAGAAATAATCAAGATAGAAGAAAATGGGGATATAATAATAAAACTGTCAATTGACGGTTCTTGAAGTTGGTTTTAGAATAACCTCGACAAACCACTGACCAATAGCTCAAAACGAATAATAAAATGTTGGATAACTTATTAAAATTACTGTCAAAATTAAGTAATCCTAAAGATTGGGTGTTAGCCACCTTACCTTCAGTGATTTTATTTTTACTTGATGCTGCCGTTGACATCATTCCTTGGCTGACCGAGGAAGAGACAGGTGGCATTTTTGCTATACTTGGCTATAGTTTAAGCAAACTATATGATTGGGTGATGGGCGGACAAAACAAACGCAAAGAAGTTCTAAAATCGAAAGAAGAACAACTAAAAAGAGCAAGTAACTTTGTAATTGTTTTGAAAAAAATATTAAAAAATGAGAAGATATCTAATGCCAAACTTGAAAAAACAATACATGAGCTCATACTTAAAATTGAACACAAAATGAGTCTGTTGGAAGGAGACATCATTTCAACAGAAACTTTCACAGAAGATTTAGATAAATTAATAGCTGAATATGACAGAGTATTCGAGGAATCAATAAAGTGAAATTAAGACGGCGGCTGAAATAAGCATTTTAACAGTGGGCTGCGCGATTTTGTATAGAAAATTCCGGTCATTGTACTGACGACTTTCCCGAATCAAGTTGCGGGAAAGTCGTCGATACGGAGGCAGATGTGACACTTACCCTACATCTGACACGGAGACCACCTAACACCAACAACCCACACCCACCAATCACGCTACACCCCAAGTCCTACCGCTATCGGAACGTAGAATATTCCGGTTTATTTTATATATTTGTATGGAGGGTGGATAAATTGCAGGGGCAGATTCTTCTGTTTTATGAATATTTTTTAGCGCCGACATCTAATTTCGTCGTGAATTTTATTCGTTTAGGCGAAATTCAAGGTATTAAAACCAAAAATTGAGTTATTTAGATAATGTATAACTTTGAAAGAGGTAGGCTTTTCGTCTAAGAATGTACCAATATTTGTATGTTTAGTAACGATAAAATATAATTCTATGTATATAGAGATAGAATGTCCGGATTGTAAAACTGTCGTTCGGGCTGAAGATATCATACCGAGAGAAAGAGTAGCTAGCTGTTACAGATGTGCGAAAGTTTTTGATGTGAGTCGGGATATTGATATACGTATTCGTCGGAAAAATAAAATTTATCAACCAAAGACCGTAGAAGTGTTAAAGACGAGTCGGTTGTTAGAGTTAGATTTTTCGCGGAGACGTGATATTGATAAGCCGATAGGTTGCTCTTTTTGGTTAGCTTTTTGGAGTGTGGCAGGCTACCCGTCTAACGTTGGACAAAATAGTAAAGCGTGTTGTTATATTTTTGTCGTAAAAATATGAAATATGTGACAAAATGGCGATTTTTGCTGTTAAAAATGAGTTATGTTAAAATCAGTTTGGTACAAGATTCAAAA
>CALIZI010000162.1 GCA_938028705.1 uncultured Saprospiraceae bacterium
ATAAGCACTCATGCGAGTTCGAGTCACTATGCTTCCTTTAGTAATTTGACACCGGGTACCAATTACCGATTCAGAGTTAGACTGGAATGTGGCAATACAGGCACTTACGGCAACTGGTCGCCTTATAAAAATTTCACAACATCTTCCTCGTCCTGTGCAGCCCCAGTGCCTACATCCGGCAATTTGAGTAATGGCGCATATTGCAACTATGCCTATGGCTACTGCAATGGTCATTCGGGCAGCAATAAGGAATTTGAACTGACCAATCTCTCCACCGGAACTACAAGTACCCACGCAAGCGATAGTCATTATGCTTACTTTGGCAATTTGACAACAAGTACCAATTACCAATTTAGAGTCAGATTGGAATGTGGCAATTCGGGAACTTACGGAGGTTGGTCACCTTATCATAATTTCACTACGTCATCCTGCAAATTGGCAACTGAAATTTTGAATCTCAACAACTACCCCAACCCATTCAATGAATTTACGACGATTGAATTTAGCTTGCCAAGCGATAATCCCGTCACACTAAAAGTCTATGACTTGACAGGCAGAGAGGTCGTTACTTTATTGGATGATGAACCAACAATGGCAGGTAATCACCGCGTCAGATTCGATGGTAAAGCGCATCCTTCGGGTATGTATATCTACAAAATTGAAGTAGGAGAATATACAAGCACAGGTAAAATGAATATTATAAAATAAATGGTAGTCCTTTAGATGTAATGCTAATTCATGGCAACTTGCCTTGCATTTTCAAAATGCAAGGCAAGTTTGAGCATTACATTTATAGCACTACCAAATAAATATATGGGGTTGTGTAAAAAATCCTTTTTAGTACAAAATTAAATTTTATACTAATTTATAATTATTGTAAAATAAAGATTTTATAAAAATGTAAAAAATATAATATTTTACTTTTTTTTGACTTTTTATACAACCCCTACATGCAACCTTTACCCTATTTTAATTTATCTTAAACGTAACGCGATGTATAAAATCGCGTTACGTTTTCATCATTTAATTTACTCAACCATGTAATCATTTTTAATAATAAAACTTAAACTAAAAACAATGAATTATTTAAAACTTACATGCTGCGTAGCCATGCTATGTATGGTGGTTTATGTAGTACAAGCACAAAACCCTTGCTCCGGTGGTACGGCTGCCGGTTATCCTTGCGATGGTATTGATTTGCTGTCATTTACCCCGCTTTCTACCATGAACTCCTCAGCCTCCAATGATATTTGGGGCTGGACAAGCCCTAATACAGGTAGTGAATATGTCTTACTCGGATTAAGAGATGGTACGGCATTTTTCAATATTGACAATCCTGTAAATCCGCTCTATCTTGGCAAATTACCGACACATACAGTCAGTAGCAATTGGCGCGATGTCAAGGTGTATAACAACCATGCTTTTATTGTCAGTGAAGCCGGCGGTCATGGTATGCAGGTCTTCAATTTATTACAATTGGATGGGCAGACCACTCCGCAAACCCGTACCGAAACTGCTTTTTACAACAGCGCAGGCAATGGTGCGACTTTCGGTAGTGCCCACAATATTGTTATCAATGAAGCTTCGGGCTATGCTTATGTAGTCGGAGCAGGTGCATGTAGCGGTGGCTTGCTCGCAGTCAATATCAACAACCCGACCAACCCTGTTTTTGCAGGTTGTTTTAGCGGAGATGGTTACACACACGATGCCCAGTGTGTCGATTATATAGGACCCGACCCACAGTATCAGGGCGCAGAAATTTGTTTTAATTCTAATACAAATACACTGACCATAGTAGATGTGAGCGACAAAACGGACATGACGCAAATTTCGAGAACCGGTTATCCGGGAGTCGGTTATACGCATCAAGGTTGGACTACGGATGACCAAAAATATTTTTTGATGAATGATGAATTCGACGAAAGCAATTTTGGCTTCAATACACGTACTCATATATGGAATATTCAGGATTTGGACAATCCCGTTTATATAGACTATTTTGAATCTTCGGCAGCAGCTATTGACCACAATTTGTATATCAAAGGCAATACGGCTTACATGTCTAATTACCAAGCCGGTTTGCGCGTTATTGATATAAGTAATATTGCTTCCGGCAACCTGACCGAGACAGCATATTTTGATACTTATCCTTCCAGCAATGGTGCAGCATTTAATGGTACTTGGAGCAATTACCCCTATTTTGCAAGTGGTGTTATTGCGGTAAGCGGTATTGATGAAGGATTATTTTTATTAAAATTATCGAATACTACTGCAACTTGTTCTGACGGCATCCAAAACGGTAACGAAACAGGAATAGACTGTGGTGGAAATTGTCCGCCTTGCCCCGCGACTTGCGACGACGGCATCCAAAACGGTAACGAAACAGGCATAGATTGTGGTGGAAATTGCCCGCCTTGCCCCGCGACTTGCGATGACGGCATACAAAACGGTAACGAAACAGGCATAGATTGTGGTGGAAATTGCCCGCCTTGCCCGACAGGAAATTACTGTGCCTCACAAGGGAATAATGCAAACTATGAACACATAGAAGCGGTCACTTTTGCAGGTATCAATAACACCTCAGGCAATGACGGCGGCTACGCAGATTACACTGCACAAACAGCTACCGTAGAGCCGGAACAAACCTATACTATCAGCCTGACACCGGGCTTTGCGGGTACAATATATAATGAGGCTTGGAAAGTTTGGATAGACTGGAATCAGGACGGAGATTTTGATGACTCCGGTGAGGAGGTACTCTCCGAAAGCGGAACTTCTACGCTCAATTCGGACATTACTATTCCCGTATCAGCATCAAGTGGAACTACAAGAATGCGGGTCAGTATGCAATGGAATGATGCACCTCCGGCTTGCGGAGGATTCCAATATGGCGAGGTGGAAGACTATACGATTAAAGTAGGTGATACAGGCGGTTGTACGGTAGGCGCATCTTGTGACGATGAGGATGTTTGTACCGATAATGATGCCTATGATGCCAACTGCAAATGTGTCGGTACATTCCTTGATTCAGATGGTGACGGTATTTGTAATGCCAATGACGAATGCCCGAATGACCCGACAAACACTTGCAATACACCTGAATATTGCTCATCACAAGGCGGTAATACAAGCTATGAATATATACAAACCGTAACTTTTGCAGGTATCAACAATGCTTCCGGCAATGACGGTGGTTATGGAGATTACACCTCGCAAACAGCTACGGTAAGCACAAACGGAACGTATAATATCAGCCTGACACCGGGCTTTTCGGGTACAAGCTATAATGAGGCTTGGAAAGTATGGATTGATTTGAATCGTGACGGAGATTTTGATGACTCCGGCGAAGAACTACTCACCCAAAGTAGCTCTTCAGCTATCAATGCCGACATTATGATTCCGGCTTCAGCATCAATCGGTACAACAGGAATGAGGGTAAGTATGCAATGGAATAATGCAGCTCCGGCTTGCGGCGGATTTCAGTATGGCGAAGTTGAAGATTATACCATTAATATCACCAATGGCAATAAAATCACCGACCAACCCGTGATTAATATCGCAAATTATCCTAATCCGTTTAACAGCTATACCAATATCGAATTTAGTATATCCGGCGATAGTCCGGTCACGCTGCAAGTCTATGACCTCGCAGGCAGACAAGTCGCCACGCTATTGGATAATGAACTGACAACAGCAGGTGAACATCGTATCAGATTTGATGGCAGTCAGCATCCTTCGGGCATGTATATGTACACCCTTCAAGCGGGTGAATATACAGCCGCAGGCAAAATGAATATTATAAAATAAAAAATAACGTAGAGACGCGATTAATCGCGTCTCTACCGTCAATTGAATTTGGAATTTAAAAAAGGGTGTTTCGTCAATTTTAAAATTGATGAAACACCCTTTTTTCATTATAATTAACCTCATATCATATATTTATTTTTTTATTTTTATTTTAATAAAAATTTGATTATAAACTATTTATAATTTAAATATTATGGTTATATTTTATTTTTAAATTAAAAAAACACTTCAAAATCGAATTATAATCAAGCAAAATGCAATGTGCAAACCAATAAAATACCGCATATATTTGAAGCCTGATAAAGCACACATCCATTCCGAGATATATCCATACACTTTATTCATTCAGACTATTTTGTAGGCTGACCACGAACTCGTACAGGCGATTTCAATCGCCATGTTAATTTTTATTCGTAATTAATTATAAATAAAAATTATACAAATTAGATATATCGTTTACATGGCGAATGAATTCGCCTCTACGGTACTCACGGTCAGCTTGTTCAGTCGCAAAAACATTTCATCATGAAAAGTATCATCTACCTATCAATTGCTTGTTGGCTATCTAGTATTGGAACTATATATGCACAAGCTGAACACCCTACGAAAAAGACTCAACACACATTCAACGCAGTGGCACAAAATCAGGCTAAAGGCGGCGGAGTCAACTTCGAGCATGGTATCTGCCTGACCAATGAAGAAAGAGCGGCTATGATGGCAAAAGCCGACGAAAATGTGAAGAAACACAATATTCAATTTGAGAAAAATGCCGGAATGATGGTCACTTACGATTGGCCCCTCCGGCAAAATCCGGCTTTTAATTATAACTCCACTTATGCTATCTCCAATTATGTAGATCAAAATACCAATAGCGGTCAAATACAAGATTATAACTGCGGAACGACTACTTATGACGGACATAATGGTACTGATATGTTTCTCTGGCCCTTTGACCATAATCAAATGGAAAATAATCAGACTTGGGTAGTGGCGGCGGCTGATGGTCTAATCGTCTTCAAAGAGGACGGAAGATTCGACAATAACTGTGTGTTGGATATGGCACAGTACGCTATGTCCAATCGTATTATTCTTCAACATGCAGACGGTAATCGAACCTTATATATACACATGAAGAGAAATTCATTGACCGGTAAAGGTGTTGGGGATACTGTGAACAGTGGAGAATATTTGGGCGTAGTTGCCAGTTCGGGTTATTCGACAGGTCCGCACTTGCATTTTGAATGTCGTACCTCAAGCGGTGCGCGGATTGACCCATACACCGGATCTTGCAATAGCTTAAACAATACCTCTTTTTGGAACGACCAAAGACCCTACTTCGACCCCAATATCAATGCAGCTTTGACGCAATCTGCGCCGCCTGTATTGAGAGACTGCCCTCAACTTGATATAACGAATGTTGCTACACAATTTGACCCCGGTGATGAGGTGTTTTTCGTTGGCTATTTTCGGAATTTTGCAATCGGCAATACTGCAACTTACAGGGTAAGACGACCCAACGGAACAGTATGGAATGAAGTGCCGGTGACTGCGACAGTTTACTATCCGGGAACTTATTGGTACGTGGATGCTACCCTTCCGACAAATACCCCCACAGGCACTTGGACTTTTGAAATCGCACTCAACGGAAATACAGTCGTCAGTGAATTTAATGTTGGCAATGTAGTCACACCCACTTGCAATGACGGCATACAAAACGGTAACGAAACAGGTATAGACTGTGGTGGCTCGTGTCCGCCTTGCGTGACTTGCAATGACGGCATACAAAACGGCAACGAAACAGGCATAGACTGTGGTGGTTCATGTCCGCCTTGCGTGACATGTAATGACGGCATACAAAATGGTAATGAAACAGGCATAGATTGTGGTGGTTCATGTCCGCCTTGCCCAATAAGCGATTATTGTACATCACAAGGAAATAATACAGATTACGAATATATACAAAATATAACTTTTGCAGGTATCACGAATACTTCCGGCGATGACGGCGGCTATGCAGATTATACCTCGCAGACAGCTACGGTCAGTGCAGGAACCTCCTACAATATCACTTTAGTTCCCGGCTTTGCACGAAGTCCTTTTTATGAAAACTGGAGGGTTTGGATTGACTTCAATCGCGATGGAGATTTTACGGATTCCGGCGAACAATTACTCTCCGAAGGAGGAAATTCTACTATCAATTCGAGCATGACTATTCCTTCCTCAGCATCAAGTGGTACGACGAGAATGAGGGTCAGTATGAAATGGAATAGTACAATTACATCTTGCGAAACATTTGCCTATGGCGAAGTCGAAGATTACAGCATTAGTATTGGCGGTGCCGGATGCAATGTTGGTGCGGCTTGTACTGATAATGACGCTTGTACAGTAGGTGATACCTATGATTCAAATTGTAATTGCATCGGAACATTCCTTGATTCGGATAATGACGGTATTTGTAATGCCAATGATGACTGTCCGAATGACCCGACCAATACTTGTAATGCTTCTTCATATTGTACCTCGCAAGGCAATGACACTAGCCGCGAGTATATACAACGCATCACTTTTGCAGACATCAATAATAACTCCGGCAATAATAACGGCTATGCAGATTACACCGCACAAACCGCTAATATCAATGCAGGGCAGTCGCATAGCATTCGCTTAGTTCCTGCGTCGGGAGGGCGTTCTGTGCAATGGCGGGTCTGGATTGATTTTAATCAAGACGGCGATTTTGACGACTCCCGCGAGCGGGTGCTTATGCAGGCAGGTAATGCTACGATTAATTCTAATATACACGTTCCCGTAGCCTCTATTGCATTGAGCGGACAAACAAGGATGCGGGTCAGTATAAGATACGGTGGCGCACCCGATATTTGCGAAACTTTCCAATACGGCGAAGTTGAAGATTATACCGTCAATATATCTAATGGCAATAAAATATCTGACGAAGCGGCACTCAATATTCGCAACTACCCCAATCCATTTAATGATTATACCAATATCGAATTTAGTGTCTTAAACGATAGTCCTGTCACCCTAAAAATCTATGACATCACAGGCAGACAAGTTGCCACGCTACTAGATAATGAACTGACAAAGGTAGGTGAACATCGCGCTATTTTTGATGGTAGCAAGCATTCTTCCGGCATGTATATTTACAAAATTCAAGTGGGTGAATATGTAGGTACAGGCAAGATGAATATTATCAAATAAACCGTATGTAGAGACGCGATTAATCGCGTCTCTACCAAATGGGTGTTTCGTCCATTTTGAAATGGATGAAACAGCCGTTTTTGTATCTGCGTTAAAAATAGAATCAACGAAATCTACATTCCTCACCACTCCTCCTTCCTCAATTCATATATCCGCTCAATAATTTCGACCACTTTCATACCTTCAAGGGCATTGGTCGTGATGGTGGTTCTGTTTTTGAGTACATCAATGACATTCTCAAAAACATAACCATGATTATTTGCCGAGCCTTTGTAAGTGCCGTAGTCATTGGCAGGATTGACGGCTTGGAGTGTGGGCATATCGTAGTTGGCAATGTGGCAATATTCGACCTTATCCATATACTGTCCGCCGATACGTACACTGCCTTTGCTACCTGTAATCGTAATGCTTGTTTCCATATTCTTTCCCCACGTGGCAGTAGAATAATTGAGACTGCCAATACCTTCATTCAGAAACCGAAATGTAACGAAACCCGTATCTTCAAACTGCGTGGAATGACGATGTGTAAAATTCTCAAATCGAGCTTGTATATCTGTAATATCGCCAAAAAGCCAATACATTAAATCCACATAATGAGAGAATTGTGTAAAGAGTGGTCCGCCGTCTTGCTGCATCGTTCCGTGCCATGCGTGTGCTTGTCCCTCTTTGAGGTAGTAGCGGTCGTCGCGGTTCCAAAAACAATTTAATTGTACGGTATGCAGGAGTCCCAAAGTGTTTTTTTCTACCAATTCTTTCAACCAAACCGCAGGGGGCGAGTAGCGGTTTTGCATAACACAAAACACCTGCCTGCCTACGGTAAGGGCTTTGTGAATGACTTGCTCGCAGGCTGTTTTTTTTAAGCCCAAGGGTTTTTCGCAAACTACGTGTTTGCCGGCTTCCAACACCTGTATGCACTGCTCGGTGTGATAACCATTTGGCGTACAAATACATACTACGTCAATAGGTATATCAGCCGCGAGCATGGCATCAAGTGTGGGATAAAACGGTACATCAAGGTCGGCAAGGTCAAGTTGTGTTTTGGGAACAATATCGCATAATGCCACCAACTCCGCTTCGGGATGCAAGCGTACCGTTCGCGCATGACGCTTGCCGATATGTCCGCAACCTACCACTGCAAATTTTATCTGCTCTCCCATCTTCTATTTTGTATTCATCATTGGGTTTTGAGAATTGGAATTAGACTTATTTGACTTTGATAATCAACGATTTAGATTAATTTTTATAAATAAAAATAAATTATTATAAATTTTATTTTATAATTTATGTGAAAAATTGTTTCACATTAATATTAAAAAAATAATAAATATTTTTAATGATTAAAATAATGACAACCAATTTATTTTAAGTTAAACAAGTCTATTTGGAATTTGGTGCTTGTTATTTGGAATTTCTACTTCTTAAAGGCAGTCGCGACAGCTTCCATACGTTTTCGGTTCACGCCCAAGTCAGAATGTCCTTTGCGGGAAGCGGAGCGAAAATGAATGACCTTATTGGTATCATCAAAATAAAATTCGACATCATCCACAAATTTCATTGTTTTACTCATAAACTCAGAGTGGATGTATGTGCCGCTATTTTCGGTAATCGTAGTACGTTCCATACCATTGATAATGCCAACAAGTTTGGTCTTGGCAGCTTCCATACTACCTGTGTAAGTAATGGGTGACATGGTGTGTACAGAGTCATCCTTTGCGGCTTGGCTAGAGACACAATTGGGTGATGAAGGACAGGCTTTGAACATGCCGTTTTTTACGCCAATGTCCATGGGTTTAGTACCCGAACATGCCGCAAAAATGACGGTTATCGCTATCCATAAACAGGTTCTTAGATTTTTCATAATGAGACGAAGTATAATGAGTGAATTTTGAATGAATGAATCGACCATCTTCTAATATAAATGTCTGCAAACATAAACAATCTAAAAAACAAATTCTAAATTCCAAGTACCAAATAACAAATTCCAATTTTTAATGCGTTTGCTCTATTGGAATTTGTTATTTGGAATTTGGTGCTTGTTATCCGGTGCTTGGAATTTTTACTCACAGCAAGTAGTCTCACAACAAGGTGCTTCTTTTATGACTTCTTGCTCCACCGCAATGGCATCATTACCTTGCCATTTTTCCATAGTTTCGGGAGCATGTTTTGCACGTCCTTCGCCATATACGGTAGATGTGCCATGCGTATAAAAGGCTTCCCAGTCGATACCTTGCGGGTCAGTTATCCATGATTTTTCGCTCTTGGAATAGCAGCAAGTGCATTCGCCTTCTTCGTATATTTTGCCTTTGGCGTTTTCCATATTGCCATACACTTCTTGTAGTTCTTCTTTACTGCCCGTCTGTATGCCGAGGTGTTCGATACCATTGGTGGTATGTCCGCTCGATATAGCAAAATTAACTTTCGGGTCATCAAGCATCCACTTTGCATAGTCTTCTTTTTCGACGGTGGGCGAGGTACGGAATAAAGCATTATAAAAAGCGATACTCTCCGCCAAATCTTTTACTTTTACATGAACATGAAATGTTTTCATTATTAATTATTTTTATGGTGAAACTTTGGTAATCAGTTTATCAGGTAATTAGTTAATCGGTAGTCCTGCAAATGTAATGCTGAAAGTTGAGCGACTTGCCTTGCATTTCCAAAATGCAAGGCAAGTAAGGGCATTACATTTATAGCACTACCAGTTAATCAGGCTAATTCGGTTTATCAGTATTTTACCAACAAATGATTATTGATTTAAATATTTTTTTTTAAATAAAAATCAAAAAAATAACCTGATTATCTGTTCAACTGATTAACTTTTATACCAAAGTCTAATTATGGTAAAAAAATGTGAAACTACAACTATAACCTCAACTTCAAAAAACAAATAAAATATTGATATTGAATATTGGAGTTGAGAACTTGCAGTAAATTAAATTCATAACCAAGACGAACAGCATCAAAAAAAGACGCAGGATTTTACTGTTTTTTTATAAAAAAATATTTTTGAGTATATTTGCACTTAGAAAAACACCAAACACGCTTATCAAAGTAGTATCCAAAAACCAAATTCGTGTTCATTCCTTGCAAACAAATTAACTTATTTATTTTGGCAAAGTTTTTTCTTTATGAAAATCAAGTACATTGTGAAAAAGGTTTATATCCTTTTTGAATATCGAATAATGAAAAAGAATATCGAATGACGAAATGTAGATTATTGTCCTAAATCTTTGATTTATAATATTTTACACAAAGTAAATATTTCTATGTTTGATATTCCTTGTTCGATATTCATAATTCAAAAAAGTTGAAAAACTTTTTTGACGGTGTATTAAGCGTGTATGCAGCGGCATAAAAATTGCCTATATTGATTATCAATCATCATAGAGCCTAATTCAAATCAAGCTCTCAAACCTAACACAAACCATGCGATTAAGTATCATTGTATTTTTATTTGCACTCCTATTTTCGGAAGTCAATGCACAAGCGGGTAACACTCAAATTACCGGAACCATTAAAGGCGCGATTTCAAAAAACCTCACCCTTATTTTGAATGAACGACACAAAAGTACCGCACAACATTCCTTCGATGCCCGACTCAATGAGTTCGACGAATTTGCCTTTATAGTCAATGTTACCGAGCCGCAAATTGCACTCCTGCAATATGGGCGCGACATCTATGCACACATTTATATAGAGCCGGGCGACCAACTTCGTGTGGATACCGACGGAGGCGATTTTGCAAAAGCCATCACCTTCAGCGGTACCGGCGGGGCAAATAATCGCGTGCTTAAATTTTACTGGGAACAGTACCCGCAGGTGCAAAGTAAATTTGCGATGAAACAGTACAAAAAAGGAGGTATGTACTACGAGGTCACGCCCGATATAGACCAAAAAATGACTTCACTTGGCTATAGCTCTTTTGAAGCCGAAATGCGACGCATTAAAGATGCCAAACTCTCCACGATTGATTCCTATCAAAGGAGTTATCCCGAAATTTCACCCATATTTGCCGGCTACCTGCGCTACGAAATAGAGTATGACTGGGCATATAATATGCTACTCTACGGCTATGCTTTTGGTTACAAAAACGGTGTGCCGGACAGCTATTTTGACTTCACTCAGCACATACTTATCAATGACGACAATCTGGTAAGCAGCGAAAAATATCGTCGCTATATCAAGGGTTTTATGAATTATAAATACGACAAGGGAGCGAAAACTGCCGCCAATCCATATATCGGTCAGTACGAACTCGCCAAGCAGATGTTGACCGGCAAAACGCAGGCATGGTTTCAGTCGGATGTCATCACACGCGGCTTGCACAAAAGCGACCTCGGCACTATGATTGACCCTTATAATGAGTTTGTCAGCACGACACTCTATCACGAATACGCAGAGCCGGCTATGACAAAATTTTATGAAAAAAACATGTATGCCGTAGGTAGTCCTGCGCCCAATTTTACGCTGACAGATGTGAACGGTGCGCCCGTTTCATTGAGCGATTATGTTGGAAAAGTTATCTATATTGATTTTTGGGCAACTTGGTGTCCGCCTTGTGTTCGCAAATTGAGTATGATACAAGATGTTGAAAATCAAATTAATAGAAATGATGTTATTTTTATACACGTCTCCCTTGACCGCACCGAAGACGATTGGCGCAATGCCGTAGCGAGTCGTAATATCAATGGCATCAACCTCTACGCACAAGGCGGCTACAAATCCGAAATCGTTAATAAATTCAATGTCAAAGCCATACCTGAATATTACATCATCAGCAAAAACGGAACTTTTGTCAAAAAACCAAGTGCCGTTAATGCTTACTCGATTAAAGAGTGTTTGGAGAAATTACCATAGTAATGGTTAATGATTAACGGTCAATGGTTAATGGTCGATAATTCATATAAGTAGAATCAGGCAAGTACATTAAGTGTATTTGCCTGATTTTTTTTTTCGATAGTACGTAGTATCTTGACAATGTCATATTCAATTTTTATTTAATATAGTTGGCATTTTGCTCTTGAATTTGGGCTAAAACTCGTCTGACATTTTTAAAATTCACCGATGATGTCATATTTTTCCTACAAAGTTTAAATGTCTGACGAGTTTTAGCCCAAATTCGGAAAAAAATATCCCATGTTAAATGTAAATATATTTTTATTTTTAAAATATGACATTGTCAAGGTATTTTTTACATTAAAAATAATTAATTTGTATGCTCGATTTCTGTAAGACTTTTGGTTCACTATTTGCATAATGAGATTAAAAAAGCGTTGTCAACGAAAGGTTATTATTATGAAAAAAATATTATTCTTTTACCTCTTTACCATATTATCATTTACGGCATTTTCACAAAAAGATGTCATACATATCCATTACACGATCAATGCAAAAGTAGATGCGATGGGCTTAATCGGTTCGGTAGAAACCGAAGGGCATGACCACGACCATAAAGAACCCGATCTGACACCAAAAGATAATAATACGATATTCAAAACTCAATTGGATAAACTGGGTAAAAAAACAACGGAAAACTACCGCAAACTCACCCGCGACTACTACGTAGGTGAATCGCTGATACGATTGGACAGGAATACGAATAAAATGTCGGATGATGAATTTATATTAATCGCGCCTGCGGAAAAGAAAATGACGACCTATTATACGGCTTTCGATGAAAAACCGACATTTACGGAAAATCAATTGGCGAGTGTCGGTGTGGATTCGACAATGGTGTATGAGATAGACACTCTGCTCAAAGACACCAAAAATATCTTGGGCTACAGTTGTCATAAAATCATCATTACGGAAATTCACAGGGCAGGTGCAGACCACGAACATATTGTCAAAAAATACGAACTGTATGTGACGGATGAATTACCTCTTTCGGCGAATGTCGTTATGGGAATGTGGCAAGTTCCGCTGGATATTTGCGCTTTAGAAATCAGGGAAAGCCATCCTGATACGCCAAGCACTTACATCCTGACCCAAGCCACTGAAATCAATAAAAAACAAAAAAATGACCTCCTCGAATTGCCCCGAAAATTTAAAACCGCTAAGAAGAAAAGTTATCTTTTGGATTAAAAAAATACTTATTCCAAATTTCATTCACAAAAGGCATGGCGATTTTTTTGCTAGCCCATAGTACATAAAAAAGAGGATGAACTATAAAAGTTCACCCTCTGGTTATCGACCGCACTTTATGTGTCTTTTCTAATAAGTGGTGTGTGATTGATAAAAGATAATAAGCATCAAACTATCAGTTGCAGAAGTCATGTGCAAGGAGGTAATCCGTATAAGCAACTTGCATGCTGACGTAATTGACACTTGTAGGATTGTAGAACCACGCAACATAAGCATTGTAGTAAGTGTAATATGCACAGTTGAGATAAACGGGACATCCGTAACTTTCCAAATGTGCACAAGCATCGCGTGATTCTATTTCACCGTCATTGATAACTTCTGTGGTCATTTGTTCCATAGAAGCAGGTAGAGGTTCGCCGGTTTCGTTGACCAATTGGTCTAATCTTGGTGCTACATTTTCAATGGCATCTTCAGTAATGATGTCATTAGTTTGCTCACAAGAAGTCATCACTATGGCAATGGCTAATACAGCCACGAGGCTAAATAAAAGGCTTTTAACTTTTAAAGTTTTCATAAAGAATATTTAATGTTTTAATAAATGTTTAATCCGACAAAAAACTGTGCCGGGCAGTGTGGTTGGAGAGCATACAGCATGTATGCAGCCCCACAGTAAAATCCGGAAATACTGTTATCTTTAAGGACATAATTATCCTGTACCAATAAGCGGTGTAGCTGTTTCGCTTGTTGGTCTTATTTTATGTATTAAGAAAAAATAGAATCAGGTAAGTGAGTGGTGTTAAGCATGTTTTGTTATTAAAAGTATCGTTTAATAAATCATTATTTTTGTCCTTATACAGCACGAGGCTATATTGGGCTTTGGTTGAATTTTAGGCGTTAGGTTATTGATTGTGAAACACTTGTTTGCTTGATAGATGTGGATATGGGAGCTTGTTGTTTAGGGCTTAGCCATCTATCATAACAGTACAGACAGTTCCTCCTGTTTTGTAAAATGTACTACCACCTGTTATGGTTTCTAGCTTTGTAAAAGGGATCTCTACGGGTGTACCGGATGCTTGTCCAAAGCATATAATAGCACCTGCTGTTGTAGTATTCGGAAACTCTACATAATAACCATTAGAAGATGAAATAAAAAGTGTTGACGGTGGTAAGTCAATGTTCAAAGTGACTCGAAAGCATGCGTTTTCGCATTCATCCATTCCATAGTAAGTTGTCAGACTTTCGTCGTATTCTACGCACATAGGATCAGTAGAGCAAGCGGGAGGATTGGCTACACCGTCAATACTGACAGTCCAATCACATTGTTGAGCAATAGCATTGCTCGTCATAAAAAGCAATACAAGTATTAAGGAGCTAATTTTCATAATAATTTTCATTCTTTTAAGTTTTTCTCAGTTAAAAAATAAAGTGTGTAAAAAATCACAAGCAAGTGTTTCTTATCTATTTGTTAAGACAAAGATACAAGCAGCAATAATCATAAAAAATGTGTAATTTTGTGACATAATTAAGCCCAAATTTCATAATACCTAAATTTCCTACTATTCGATTCCACTTCAAGTGTTTGAATGTCAAACTCTTACAATCATGTTTTTATTTAATAAATAAAATAATAATTTCACATGATAGGTAATTCGCAGGTACATAACTCCAAATTATTTGCATTGCTGAGTACATTAAATAAAAAAGAACTCAAACAATTAGAGTTGTGGTTGGCTTCTCCGATCCACAATACCTCAAAAGAAGTGCTGCAACTCTATCAGGGGCTGATGACCAAATACCAAAAATTTGACCAACCCATAGATAAGCTGACTTTATTGAAATATATAGGTACATCATCAGGCACTAAAAAACAGCGAGAACTCCAACCTAAAGAGGAAGCACTGCTCCGGCAATTGATGTTTAAATTGACTGGACAGGTTCAAAAATTTCTTGTTTGGCAACATATTAATCGGGATGATTTTACCGAAAAATATCATTTGACGAATGAATTAATGGGAAGGAAATCATACAAACTTGTTTCCGGCGTACTGGCTAAATTAAAAAAAGAATTGGAGACTTCTACTGTCCGTGATATTATTTACTACGAAAATCTTTTTAAAATTATTGATATAGAATACAGCTTGGAAGTTGTTTTGAATAACCGCGAAAGTCATGACAAAATCCAAGAACTTATCAATGTTTTACGACAAACAGCTTTGAGTAAACTCCTCAAATTTTATTGTGCTGCGAAGAATATTGAGGAAATTCGTAAAGTCAAGAATTATTATCCTTTTATGGAAGCAGTAAAAAAACATATTGCAGAAACTGCTGATAAAAATATTCCAATTATATATGCTTATTATGCTTTATTAAGGCTTATGGAATACCAAAAACCTGAATACTATTATGAGTTAAAGAATTATTTATTTGATAATCTGGAAGCATTCAGTCTTCATGAAATAAGGCAATTGTTTAACCACATGACTAACTATTGTACTTGGTCAATAAGAAAAGGAAATCATAATTTCGTTGAAGAAAAACATGAGATATATGTCATTGGCTTAGACTTAAAATGTTGGTCATCGGGTGTCTCCTTTTCTCATCACCAATTTATCAATATTATTCGTAATGCACTGGAAATGGATAAAGTAAATTGGGCAAATAATTTTATCTATAAATATAATGCCCAACTTCATCCGAAATTAAAAAAAGATATTCTGAATTATGGACATGCGTTAATCCAATTTCACCAGAAACAATATAGTCAAGCACAAAACTATCTCGCAAAAATCACTTCACCGGAAGATTTTATTTACCACCTCAAATTCAAAGTTCTACTTATAAAAATATACTACGAACTCCAAGAACTCAATACGGGTAATGCCGAATTTCACCCTATTAATTACGAACTTGAAGCGGTGAGACAGTACATCGTCTCTACCCGCAACAAAAAAATGTCAGAACCCTTGCGACAGTCTTATAATAATTTCGTCAACATCTTCAAAAGCATACTGGAAAGGCGTAAAAAACTCATTTATGCCGAGCCGGTATCAGCGTCAAGTATCCAAAAATTGCAAGACAAACTCCCTACGGTTTCTCCATTGATAGAGCGCACTTGGCTCGAAGAAAAAATTAAGGAATTGTTTTAGAATATAAAAAAACCGACAATCAAAGATTGCCGGCTTCTAAAATTATTCTTCAAAAACCTTCTTAAAGGGTGTCTGATTTATCTATGATCAGTTCATAGTTGTTGGTTCATGGTTCATAGTTAAAACCATGAACCATGAACTGCCAACTATGAACTAATTATTGTTTTACAAATTTTCTTGCCATCATAGATTCGGCTGATACCAATTGTACAAAATAGAAACCTGCGGGCAATTCGCTTACATCGAAGCGGACTTGCTGCAAGTCGTATTCACCTTGTGTGCGTTGTTGAAGTATTTTACCATTAATATCAACGATGTACAATTCTGCTTCAGCGGTTGCATCCAATTCATATAGAACAGTGAGTTCATCATGAACGATATTGGGCTGTATGCTCATGCCGGAAATAATACCCGAAGAGAGCCGACTATACATCCCTTCCTCTTCTTGTACCAATTGTCCGATACCACCCGACAAGCAGAAGTTGCGCGTCTGTTGTCCGCCAAAACCACCACCACCGGAAGCCAAAGTAGTTCCATTGGCATCGGTCAGGGTATAATTTCCACACAAACCGGGCGTAATTACCGAACCTAAAGTAGCGACTACGCTACCCGGTGTAATCAAGGTGCCGGGCGTGATAAATGTACCACTGCTCGAAGCGGTACTCTGAAACGGACACATACCATTATTGACTGAATCATAGAAGTTTAAGGTATAGCAGCCGTCAGGCAAACAAGAAGTCTCAATAGTGTTACCGTTGCCTAATTGTCCATTACCGTCACCCGAAGCAACGACATTACCATTGGCATCTGTAATATCCCAACTCGTTTGAGCAGGAAAACCGTCAAAGCTAATATCTAAGTCAACTCCTGCACAAGCAGGCGCATTATCACACACGAGGTCATTATCAAAGTCTTCATATATTTTGAAATTCCTATAATATGAATTACCGTTTCCTGTCGCATCGTCGTCCGCAGTGAGGACAAGGTATTGGAATGTACCTGTAAAAACATTGCCTATATTATAAGCCAATGTTTGCCATGCACCACCACCGGTATAGATAGGGTTGGCGAAATCTCCGGCAAATCCTTGTGTACCATATACGACCATACGGGCATTGGGCGCAAATGTTAAATCATTATCAAAAGCTACCTCATGGATTTCACCTTGTGTGGTACTTCTGAAATCAAACTCAATGACTGTATTTGGAGTAAGCGTGTAATTAATTGGTACGGCTTTCCATGCGTTGCCTGTCATAAAAACAGTAGCTCCGCCGTCTTGTACAGTTGCAGTACCCTGGTCATTATCATTTGCATCATAGCTGACTACTGCTCCGGTGAAGTCATAAGTCGGACAAGACTCTGCCGGACAAGCCGGGCAATCCGGTCCGCCACAGTCAATGGCTGTTTCGTTACCGTTTTTGATACCATCGTCGCAGGTCGGACAAGGCAAACACTCCGGTCCGCCACAGTCAATTCCGGTCTCGCCATTATTTTGTATGCCGTCACTACAGGCGGCATTCGTTATTTTTAATAAAAACAAACCTTCGTTGATACCACTTACAGCGATCACGCCACTGCCAAAATAAGGGTAATTACTCCAAGTACCATTGAAGCCCGTATTATTATTAGCGGGATAGGTATCGAAGTAAGCTACTTCCGGTGTACTGGCATTGGCAATATTTGAAATATCAATCACGCGCAAACCTGATTGATAATTAGACATATAAGCAAGATTGCCTTTTACATATAAATTGTGGTCAATAGAACCAAAAGGTGCTTGATGATAACCCAAATAAGTAGGATTGTCCAAATCGCGGATGTCCCAGATATAAGTACGGGTGTTGGTTCCGTTATTCGACTCGTCAAGTTCGTCATTCATCAGATAGTATTGGTGGTCTTCGGTAGCCCAGCCTTGGTGCGTGTAACGAACACCACTATAACTTGTTCTAGAGATTTGAGTCATGTCTGTTTTATCTGTAACATCTACTATGGTCAGTGTATTTTCATTGGAGTTGAAGCAGATTTCTGTGCCTTGATACTGCGGGTCAGGTCCGATATAGTCCACACATTGAGCATCATGTGTATAACCATCGCTACTAAAACATCCTGCAAAAGTAGGGTTTGTCGGGTTGCTAATATCCACAGCTAACAAACCACCACTGCATCGTGCAGAGCCTACCACATAAGCATAACCCGAACCTTCATTAATGACAATGTTGTGAGCATTGCCGAAAGTAGAACCGTTACCTGCATCATTATAGTAGGCAGTGTTTGACCATGTTTGTGAAGTCGTTTGACCGTCCAATTGCAGAAGATTGAATACCTGCATACCATGTCCACCGGCTTCACTGACAATGAAAGCATGGTTGTTGTGGACTTTTATATCACGCCATTGACTGCTACTGGTCTGTGTTGGTAATTCTCCGAGATATACCGGATTTACAGGGTTATCAATGTTGAAAAATGCCGTAGCGTCTGAAAGTCCTAATAAGACATATTCGCTGCCGGTACTCGGGCTAGTCCATCCCCAAATATCATTTGCCATGGAAGCACCCATTGCAGAAAGTGGTGTAAATGACATTAAGTCAATATTGCTACAAGGGTAGCCCGAAGCCGAACCACCATTACAAGGTATTTGTGCTTGTACTGTATAGCTCAATATTGTAATTAAGAGCAAACAGCAAGCATTTTTTAATAAATTCATGTTTAGGCGAATTAAAAATCTATAAGTGAATTAAAAATGTATGAGAAGGGGAATTTATTAGTTATTTCACAAAATAACTGATGTTACAGTTTATTACTGAGTATAAGAATTTTTAAAGTTTGCATATTATTTTACGCAATACATGGGAAGAAAGATAAATAAACATTCATCTTTACGAGTTTCATTATAACCTTAAATTATCAATAAGGTATTGCTATATAACTTGGTTATCAAACAAGCATTTCGCGCAAATGTACACTATTTTATGCTTTATACGAACATAATATTGTCATTTATGTTGAGAAATATTAAAAAAATTACTCGATAAGTCAACGATTAGACACTATTTTTTCGCTCATCTATATTATAAGGTGAAAATCGTTATTATAATGTAAAATCCCGTCATTCGTCGGGACAAGTTGTAAAATAATAAATGTAAAATCCCGTCATTCATCAGAACAAGTTGTAAAAGTGTATAACGTGAACATTTTTTATAAAAAACTAATTTATAACAATTTATAAACAAAATTATTTATAATAAATAATTTTATATTACAATGATATTTTCACATTTCGTACTTTTCACCTTTTAATACAGATGAGCGATTTTTTTTGACCCGATAATCACAAAAAATATTTAGTGATTGCCTTTTCATTACTCAAATGTGGCTACGGGTGCGATTCGTTTTTGTACCCATGCTCATTTTTAATTTTTATTCAATAATGGACGGCATTGGGCTTGAATTTGTGCTAAAACTCGTCAGACATTTAAACTTTGTCAGAAAATATGAGATTATCGGTAGATTTTGAAAATGTCAGACGAGTTTTAGCACAAATTTGGAAAAAATATTGACAAGTTTATCTGATTGGTTGACACTTTATACGATATTAATTTTACACAAAATGTAAGTAAGCCGTTTGGTAAACTTTTCAAGTTTGCTAAACGTGGGTAGGGTACTGAAATTTATAATTAGCTAAAAATCAGTGCTTTACTTCTCCGATAGCTATCGGAGACCAAACTTTTTGAAGTTTAGCAAACGGAGTATTTAAATTTTGTTTTAATTTTTAAAATCAGATTCCAAAAGTGTCAACTACTTTTGTCGTTTGGATAAACTTGTCAGCAAATTCTAAATTTCAAGCACCAAATTCCAAAAATATCACTTGAAATACGTCTGAATTGGAATTTGTTTTTTGGAATTTTCAATTTATAATTGAAATTATTTTATAATATTATTTTGTATTGAAAAATATTTAATTTATAACTTTTATTTATTTTAAAATAATGAAAAAAATCCACGAAATCCGTCCAATCCGCGAAAATCTGCGTTCTATCATACTTTAAAATTTAATAAAAAATCTTTCACTTCATGATCAAATTTTTCTTTATCATCAAACAAAAATCTGACCTCAATCGGAATGGCATAAATCGGTAAATCGTGTTGTCGCAAATAGGCTTTGTGCATGTCCAGTCTTAGAGTATCTTTCTCGGTGGTAATGATGACTTTATTATCGGAATCCATCTCTTCAAATTGCTTACGAATACGCCCGATGTCTGTCTTTTCAAACAGGTGGTGATCACTAAAGGAAATCATCGTCAGTGAGCGCACCAAAGGACGCAAATACGCATCCAAATATTGCGGACGGGCTATCCCACAGACCAATAAAATATCCTGTGTACCATCCAAAATTATTTCCTGATTCAGATTGTAAATATGATACGGATTAAAATATTCGTAATAAGAAAAATAGACATTTTGGTAGGCATAAGGTTGCATTTTTTGAAGAAAAACATCGCGGTCTGCCACCGTTAAATCAGGTGGACACTTACTGACTATCAAGGTGTTAGCCCGCTTATATGCCGATGCCCACTCCCGCAATCTGCCGGAAGGCACAAGGTAATCGCTCATAAATGGAAACTCGTATTCGGTCAGTAAAATACTCCAACCGGAACGCAGTGAGCGATGCTGAAAACCATCGTCGAGAATGACCGTTTGCAGGTCGGGGTCTATCATCAGCATTTGCGGAATTGCCATCGTGCGTTCCTCCGCTACTGCCACCATAATACCCGGAAATTTGCGCTTAAATTGCATGGGTTCGTCACCGGCATTTGCAGCGGTGTCACTCTCATGTACAATCCGAAATCCGCGAGTCTTACGCCCGTATCCGCGACTGAGCGTAGCCACCCGTATATACCCGCGCAAGAGCCTTACGAGGTACTCCGTATGCGGCGTTTTGCCCGAACCGCCTATGGTCAGATTCCCTACACATATCACCGGAATATCAAATCGAAAACTCCGCAACAATTCGGTGCGGTACAGAAAATTACGCACACTCACGCCCATGCCGTAGAGCAGCGCAAATGGGGCAAGGAGCAAGCGTGTGAGTGGGTCGTTTTGCATAAATTTAATTGTGTTTTCTTGTAAAATATCCACCAAACAAAAGGTCTGCCTATCATGACAAAATAGTATCCGAAAATTTCAAACATACTTTAAACCCTTTTTCCCGAAAATAAGTTTTCGTGGTCTGCGGAGTACGTGGGCTGGTTGCCAATACAAAATCGCCGCCCCAAGCGCCAAGCGATTTAATTTCGCCCCAGAAATCGCTGAAATACAGGTCTTTAGCCGTTTGCAAGCGGAGTGAGGAGGAGACCAAATCTTCGTGTTCGCGGATGACTGCATTGAGTTCATTCAGTCCGGTAGAGCGTTGGAATCGGTCTGCCAATATGCTAATTTCCTGAATGCGTTGTCCTTTTTTCACCTCATCATCCCATGCGCGGTATCGTGCGATACCTTCCCTGCTGTTTTGTTTTTTATTCAGATGAACAAGGTATAAATTTTTCAAAAACGGTAAAGGCTCATTCGTTTCGGGGTGCATCCCGAATGTCGTGGCTTGAAAGGCGCGTTGTTTGGGTTGTTTTTGGAAAAAAATCGGGGTTTTTGCTTCTGCACAGGCAATGTCGTAGCCTGAGCCACCGAAGGTTTTGTCCAGCAATTCAAATGGATTGAGATTCGCCCATTTGGCAATCATATAAATCAAGGTCGAGCTACTCCCAAAGCCCCAATCACGCGGAAATTCTAGTCGTGTGGTGATTTTTAAATTCCTTTCGCCGCGCATAAAATCGAGGTCGCGCGAGCGAGCATAACGCAACATTTTCTGCAACATTTCGGCAGATTCATCGTGTGTGGCAAAGAGAATATCAAGTTGCGGTAAGTCGAATCGCGCTTCAAACCACACTTCGCCCCGATGCGTCAAACTCTCCCAATGCAAGCCCGGTTCTTCGCCTTGTAGTACAGTCATTTTTTGCCCCAACCTGACCGGAACAGCCAAACCCAAAGCACCGTCCAAAACGAAATATTCGCCCGCCAACAGCAATTTTCCGTTGGCTCTAAATTCAAGGTTTTTATCCAATGTTGACATTCATTTTATTTTTATACATTTACAACGTGCAAAACTGGTAAAATTCTGCGATATTTGTAAGGATGTATGCCAAATAATCAATCCATTTAATGAAATTTAGGTTTTACAAAGAGAAAACAAATTGTGATTATCTCCAATATCCACCAAAAAATTAATAAAAAAATTATCGAATATGACCATACAAACAATCAAATCAGATATTATTAATGCGATTCAACGTATTGATAATAAAGAAATTTTAAATGGTTTAAGAAAACATGTTTATCAAATTGAAAATGGCAATAATGGTCACGCTCCCGCGAATTATAGTGAGGAAGAACAAACTTTAATTGAGCAGGCGCAAGAAGGTTTGCCAAGTGATAAATGGCAGCGTTTTCTCGAATTAGAAAGTAAACAAATACAACAGACGATTACTAAAACGGAAATGGAAGAACTCATGCAATTAAGCGATATGCTTGAAGTGAAAGATGCAGAACGCATTGAGGCGATGATGAAATTAGCGGATATGTGGAGTATTTCATTAGGGGAAGTAAAAACTAAATTGAATATCCAAACACCTACATTGTATGTCCGGTAGATACATTTCCGTTATAATCAGACACAAGGTATTCGTCCGTGCAGAAGGACGCTGTGAATATTGTCGATGTTCGGAAGAATATGCCTTGCATACATTCCATGTAGAACACATACACCCGTTTAGTAAAGGTGGTAAAAAAATACTCGAAAACCTTGCATTGGCTTGTGACGGTTGTAATAAGAGAAAAACAAACAAAATACTTTTTGACCCCTTGCATGATGAACCTGTTGTTATTTTCAATCCAAGAACAGATGATTGGAATGAGCATTTTAAATGGAGCGATGACACCCTACAAATGATTGGATTGACCGCCATAGGACGAGCAACAATTGACTGTCTGAAACTCCATCGAAAAGGCGTAGTCAATATCAGACGACTTACTGTAATGAGTGGCGAGCATCCACCGAAAGACATATAAATAATTGATTATCAAAATATTAAAAAATATGACCGTAGCAGAAGCATACAGTGAAGTAGCAGAAAGATTGGCAAGAGTAAATCCTCTCGAAATTTCAAATTTACCGTCTTTAGAATCTATGTCAGAGCGAGTAGAGGAGTTGGTATATAAGAAAAAAGATGGTAAAATTACCGAAGATGAAACGGTAGAATTGGAGCGTTATCTATCTTTGGATTTGTTGATTAGCTTGGCGAAAACAAAGGCAAAGCGTATAGTTACGAATGGAGAAAGTAATCATTCTATTAAGAATTACAGTGAGGAAGAACAGGCATTAATTGAACAAATTAAAGAAGGCGCATCAGCGGAAATTACACAGCGATTCGACCAGTTAAATCGTGAACAACGCGAAAGGAAATTGACAGAGATAGAGCAAAAGGAATTAGAGGAACTTATATACAAAATGGAAACAGCAGATGCCAAATTTCTGGAGGCAATGATTAAGCTATCCAAAATATGGGGCATTACCACAAAAGAAGTCAGAACCAAACTTGACATCCAAATACCTGAACCTTATGTCTGTTAGATACATTCCCGTAAAAATTAGGATAGCGGTCATTGAGAGAGCCAATGGAATGTGTGAATATTGTCTATGTTGGGCGCACAATTCGCTCCATACCTTTTGTGTTGACCACATCATTCCGGTAAGCAAAGACGGGCAAACTATTCTCATTAACTTAGCCTATGCTTGTTCCGGTTGTAATGGTTTTAAATTGGATAAAACTACTGCAACTGACCCCGAAACACAACAAAAAGTCCGCCTATTCAATCCAAGAACAGATGATTGGAATGAGCATTTTAAATGGAGCGATGACACCCTACAAATGATTGGATTGACCGCCATAGGACGAGCGACAATTGACTGTCTGAAACTCAATCGAAAAGGCGTAGTCAATATCAGACGACTTACTGTAATGAGTGGCGAACATCCACCGAAAGATAAATAAATAATTGATAATCAAGATGTTAAAAACATGACTACAACACACAAAAATATCATTCAAGACATTCTACAATTACCTAATCCACAGGCAATTGTAAAAGAAGTCAATGAAACATTGGAAGCAGAACACAAACGCCGTCTTCAATTTTATAATGATATTGACGATGATGTAAAGGCGGAATTTATCAATGGAGAGGTCGTGATTCATTCGCCTGTCAAAAAACGCCACACAAATGCTGCCGGAGGCTTGTACACATTGATATCAACCTATGTGAAGCGATTTCGCTTGGGTTTTGTGGGGTATGAAAAAACAATGATTGAATGTAAACGCAACAGCTACGAACCGGATGTTTGTTATTTTGATAATAAAAAATCACAGCATTTTGACGACGACCAAAGTGTATATCCACCCGCAGACCTGACCGTCGAGGTATTGTCAAAAAGCACTGCACCCACCGATAGAGGTATCAAATATGAAGATTATGAAGCCAATAAGGTACGCGAATATTGGATAATTGACCCCATAAAAGAAACCATCGAACAATACCGATTAGACGAAACAGGCACTTACGAACTTATCCTAAAATCCGGCGAAGGACATATCACATCAGAAGTAATTGAAGGATTTAAAATTCCTATTCGTGCGATATTTGATGCAGATGAAAATTTGAAGGCATTGGGAGAAATTTTGAGTAAATAATTGATTATCAAAATATTAAAAGATGACTGCAATACATAAAAATATTGTCAAAAACATTCTACAATCACCCAATCCACGAGCGATTGTACAGGAAGTCAATGAGATATTGGAAGCAGAACATCAGCGTCGTCTTCAATTTTATAATGACATTGACGATGATGTAAAAGCAGAATTTATCAATGGAGAAGTGGTCATTCATTCACCTGTCAAATTGGAACATAATGATGCAAGTGGACATCTTTACCGCATACTTTCATCTTATGTTCTGAAATTTCGATTGGGTTACGTGGGCTACGAAAAAGTCATGATGGAATGTTCCCGCAATAGCTACGAACCCGATATTTGTTATTTTGATAATGAAAAATCGCAACATTTTGAGAAAGGGCAAAGCATTTGCCCACCCGCTGATTGGGTAGTAGAGGTACTTTCTAAGGGTACTTCACGTAAAGACAGAGGTATCAAATTCGAGGACTATGCAGAAGATAATATCCGCGAATACTGGATAATTGACTCCATAAAAGAAACCGTCGAACAATACCGATTAGACGAGACAGGCACTTACGAACTCCTCCTCAAATCCGCTGAAGGACACATTACATCAGAAGTAATTGAAGGATTTAAAATTCCCATTCGTGCGATATTTGATGCAGATGAAAATTTGAAGACATTGGGAGAAATTTTGAGTAAATAATTGATTATCAAAACAATAAAAATATGACCGTAACAGAAGCATATAGCGAAGTAGCAGAAATACTGGCAAAAGTAAGTCCGCTGGAAATTTCAAATTTATCGTCTTTAGAATTTATGTCGGAGCGTGTAGAAGAATTGGTCTATAAGAAAAAGGACGGTAAGATTACCGAAGATGAAACGGTGGAATTGGAGCGTTATTTATCATTGGATTTGTTGATTAATTTAGCAAAAACCAAGGCAAAGCATATAGTTACGAATGGAGGTGATAGTCATGCTCCTACAAATTATAGTGAGGAAGAAAGAGGGTTGATTAAGCAAATTAAAAAAGGTGTATCACCGGATATTACACAACGATTTGACCAATTGAATCAGGAACAGCGAGAGAGAAAATTGACGGATGCAGAAGAAGAAGAATTAACCAGACTTGTTGACACCATAGAAGAAGCTACCGCAAAACGTCTCGAAAATATGATAAAACTGGCTAAAATATGGAATGTCTCCATAGATGAGGTCATGGAAAAACTAAATATCAAAGCACCCGAACCGTATGTCTGGTAAATACATTGCTGTAAAAATTAGGCGAAAGGTTATCCAATATTCCGGTGGTCGATGTGAGTATTGTCGATGCATGGAAAAATATGCTATTCACACTTTTAATATTGACCATATTAATCCCCTAAGCAAAGGCGGATTGGATGTTCTTCTTAATTTGGCATATTCCTGTGGAGGCTGCAACCGTTTTAAGACAATAAAAACCACCGCAACCGACCCCGAAACACAACAAAAAGTCCGCCTATTCAATCCAAGAACAGATGATTGGAATGAACATTTTAAATGGAGCGACGACACTCTGCAAATGATTGGATTGACTACCATAGGACGAGCAACAATTGACTGCCTGAAACTCAATCGAGAAGGTGTCGTCAATATCAGACGACTTACTGTAATGAGTGGCGAACATCCACCGAAAGATAAATAAATAATTGATAATCAAGGTGTTAAAAACATGACTACAACACACAAAAATATCATTCAAGACATTCTACAATCACCTAATCCACAGGCAATTGTAAAAGAAGTCAATGAAACATTGGAAGCAGAACACAAACGCCGTCTTCAATTTTATAATGATATTGACGATGATGTAAAGGCAGAATTTATTAATGGAGAGGTGGTGATTCATTCGCCTGTAAAATTGGAGCATAATGATGTCGGTATAAATTTGTCCGACTTGTTATCTCCCTACAATAAAAAATATAAATTAGGCTATCTTGGATATGATAAGGTGATGATTGAATGTACTCGTAACAGTTACGAACCGGATATTTGTTTCTTTTTGAATGAAAAATCAAAGCACTTCAAAAAAGGACAAAGTATTTTTCCTCCGGCTGATTTGGTCATCGAAATTCTCTCCAAAAGTACCGCTAAAAATGACAGAGGTATCAAATTCGAGGATTATGCCGAAAACAATATCCGCGAATATTGGATAATTGACCCCATAAAAGAAACCATCGAGCAATACCGATTAGACGAAACAGGCACTTACGAACTTATCCTAAAATCCGGCGAAGGACACATCACATCAGAAGTAATTGAAGGTTTCAAAATTCCCATTCGTGCGATATTTGATGTAGATGAAAATTTGAAGACTTTGGGAGAAATTTTAAAAACATAAAACAACTACAACACAACGACACCAAAACACCACAACACAATTATGTTTCAAAGCCTACCACATACATTTCGCAAGCACCACATCCAAGCCGATGTGCGGGTGCTGTTGCAATTGCGTCGAGCGATAGAGAAGGGATTGGTCAATACGACGGGCGATTTATACGTCGTCTTGAAGGGATTGCTAACCAATGACCCGAAGGATTTCGGACCTTATACGACAGCATTTTACGAGTATTTTTTGGATGTAGAAATTGGTAAAGGCGAAAGTCTTGAAACCGCACTCCTACGCTCCGAAGCCTTCAAAGAATGGAAAAAAGAACGCATTGACGATGACATTATTCCCGACATTAAAGAACTGATTGACAGGTTTTTAGACGAAGTACACCTGACTACGCTCGACATCAAAAAAGTCATAGACGGCGCAGACATCTTCAACCAAGACAATCCTGATGCCCCTGATACCCAAACCGACGAAAACCCTGAACGCCCCACCGAACTCGACAAAGCCGTTGATTACAGCAACATCCCACTCGAAGAAATTTTGGAACGCATGAAGCGCGTGGCAGAACAACAGCGCGAGAAGCATTTTGGCGGAAGCCATTGGATAGGCAGTGGCGGCACTTCGCCCTATGGCAACAACGGTGCAGCACCCGGCGGCGTGCGTACAGGTGGCACTGGCGGCGGCAAAATGGCACGCGCCATTCTCAATGATGCCAAATTTTTCCCCGTTGATACCCGTAGCATCCTCAAAGACGATAATATTGACGCTGCCCTAGCTGCCCTCAAAGGCATCGAAGACGAGTCGGCAGAGGTTATCCTCGACATCCCGACTACGATTACCGAAGGACTGAAACAAGGCGGTATTTTCCTCCCTTACGAGCGCGAAAAAATCACGCAAAAGGTGCAAGTCATCCTGATGATTGATAACGGCGGCTACTCCATGACACCTTACATCAAGCATGTGCAAAAGTTATTTTCCAAGATGAAAACCCGCTTTGCACACGACCTCAAGACCTATTATTATCACAACACGATTTACGGCGGTGCCTACTCGGATGTGCGTCGTCGCAATTTCGTTTCGATAGATAAAATTACTTCGCTGGACAAAAATTATAGCGTATTCGTCATCGGCGATGCAGATATGGCTCCCTACGAACTCGGCAGACAAAGCCTCGAAACTTGGCAAGCCCTCCGCGAGCGTTTCAAGCGCATCGCATGGATGAACCCGATGCCGCAAAAGTATTGGTATGGCTCAGATACAGTGCCGGCACTTGGAAGTATTATTCCGATGTATCCGCTTACGCCGCATGGAATTGGGGAAGCGGTCGTGGAGATGAATTATCAGAGGAAGTATGCGAAGAGATGATTTTTTGGAACTTTTTTGTAGAAATAAGTGTACATTATGTATCCCTATTTCTATTCATTTCTATAAAAAATTTTAACATTATGAATAACGAGGAATTAACTGTAAATGATTTGGATTTCATTTTAGTATCATTAGAATATTCCAAAAAAAACTTTAGAGAATCTAAAGATATTCCCTACGAGGAAAGAAGGAAAAAGCAAGATAGAGTTGACGAAATCGCGAATAAAGTAAGAACACTTAAAAAAGAAGGCTCATGTAGGAAATTAGGTGGAATGTGAAGCAAGCCCAAATCCTATAAGGTTTTCGAAAACCTTATAGGATTGATTACCAGAGTTTTACTTCAACTTAAAATCGAAATCAATCTGCGTTCCACCTGATATCCTACATGAGCCAAAAAGAAATCCAAACTATGTAAATTTCATTTCCATGCAACTACAAATCATAAAATCAAAAATCCTCCCCATCCTCCATAAGCACGACACCATACGTGCGGCTAATATTGCGAATATCCCTTTTTTCACTTATTTTCATCAAAAAAATAACAAGATATGATAGTAACGACAAATTTTCAGACCCTTACAGAAATCAAGGAAGCCTATCCTGATGTATGGGTTTTATTGGCAAATCCAGTCTTTGAGAAAGGGCAGGTTCGGGGTGGAATTGTATTACATTGTGCCGAAGACAAAAGAGATTTGATTGAAGCTAAACAAAATCTGGATATTGAACAATATGAAAAGATAACATGGACATATACAGGTGTTTATCCAAAAGAAAAAAAGATGTGGACGGGTATTCATCGGAGAATAGTAAATTAAATTATTTAAAAATAAAAACAATGTCAGCACTATCCATTGCACAACCGATGACTGCCTACATGAGCATTTTAAGGAATGAGGAAACTAATAATTCTTCCTTAAAAAATGCTTTCGATGAGTTGGTGGATTTAATTAGTATTAGAATTGAAAATAAATCTATTGATGAGGTAGCTGATGGATTGAAAGAAAAAGTATTTGATATTCGATTAGACTTAATTAGCTCATTATCAAATAATCATATTAATTTTGAAAATTATTTTGATTTAATAAATGAAAAAATATCAGCGATAAATTACGCTCTGAATCATGCAGAGTTATTTGATACACAAAAAAAAACTTTATTAATTTTTAAAAAAATTATTTTTAAATTTATAACAGAAAAAAACATTACTGATTTTAAAGATGCTCAGATTGAACTTCAAAATAATCTGCCAAATTACAGTGCATTTATCTTTCTAAAATCTCATCCAAATCCTCAAACAAAATATTTTCCGAAGTGGCTTGACGAATCTCTCAAACTTGATATTGGACTCATTATCGCTGATATGGTTTTTGATAAAAAAATCAACCTCAACCAAAAAAGAATCCAACAAGAACTCATCCCTTTTCTCAATAAAACCATAGACCGCTTCGGCGCATATTCCATTTTTACAGAGTTTTGGAAACCGGAAAAAGACGACCATTCGCCCGAAACCTACAAAATGCAAATTCTCGCCGATACTATTCGCATGAATAACAATTTGCAACCTTTAATCCTTGAAAATGAGGAAGATTTGGAAGATGTAGGTTTGGCATTGGCTATGGAAGAAGTATCAGCCGTAAAAGAATATGTAGATACAGAAACATTTTTAAATCAACTACGGGGCTTTGTAGAAGATGACGGTGGAAATGAAGAAACCATTTACGGAAATTGGAACAACATCCAGGAAACACTACTCTTACTCAACGATAAAAGGGCAGTAAATGCCATACAAGAAGCACACGAAAACCACAAAAACGGCACCAACAGTGAAGGTAAAACCATAGAAGAAATCTTTACGGATGTATAAAATTCTAATCTTGAAAAAGGCAGAGGATGACCTTGAGAATTTTCGTAATGGAGATAGGTCAAGTTATGTCAAATGCTTTGATTTGTTAAGAAATATTGCGACTGACCCTCGTAATGGAATTGGAAAACCAGAAAAGTTGAGGTATTACGAAGATAGGGAGGTATATAGTCGAAGAGTCAACAAAAAGGACAGAATGAGATATGAAATTTACGAAGAAGAACTCCTTGTAGAAATCATAGCTTGCAAAGGTCACTACAATGATTAATGCTGTTCTATCATTGAAATAAATGACACAATTACAAACCATAAAATCAAAAATTCTCCCCATCCTCCACAAACATACTTGAAGGGGCAGGACATGGCGGGACAGGATTTGTAGAAACAATTATGGAAGCTCTTGATGAGTTTTCATAGGATGTTTTGTAGGTGTGATTAAGCCTGAATTTCGATATATTGGCTAAAATGAACATCGCACTGGATGTGGAGTTTCGGATAGAAGTGGCGGAGTAAACACAGGGAGTGCTTCATTTCACTTGTAAAAATGAATGCGATTGCTTATATTTGTATGAATAAAAAAATAAAAAAATGTTAGGATTTCCTAAAGCAGCACATAGTAAATACGAGGTCATCATGGACATTTTATCCTTCAAATCATTGCATGAAAAATGGGATGGATTTGATGCTATTCCATTAGAAGTTAGGAGTGCGACCAACTCTATCAAATTAATGGACTACATCGGAGAGGATGTTTTTTGTAGCATCACCAATTATTATCCGAACCCAAATGGTACAATTACATTTGAATGGGAAAATAAGGAAAACGAAATAGTCTCTGTGGAAGTTGGTAATGATACCTTCACTTACTTTGTAGATGTAGCCGCTACGGAAACCAAGTTTTATAATAATCTACCGCTTGATATTGAGCATACTGAAGTGCTTTCAAAATACATTCAAGCCATCTGACACCTCGAATGAAAGATATTAAACTACCGGAAATTATTGGAGATAACGAAAAGATTATCAGAGCGATATACTCACCTATCAATCTCCACAAAAATAAAACAAGACTCAATAATAATTTTTACAGACCTCCTGCCGATTCCAATGAGGTTTCCGTCAATCGTTTTGATTTTACGGATGTCGTCTTTATGAAAGAATTGGCTAAAAAGTTTCAAAAGCCGGAAAGTCGTAGGATATATTTTGGCTTTGCTATGCTTGATGCCCTTGAAATCAGAGCAAGTCAATTAGAAGTCGTTTACTCGCCACTAACAAAACCTGTCATTAACAAGTTTCACGCAGATATTATATTTGAACATACTCCCAAAAGAGGCGAACAGCTACCCGCCGAAGTGAGCTACAAAATAAGAGAACTTACAAAAAAAGCAAGGTTTTATGAAGACCCGCAACCTGAGAATGAAGGTTGGGGTGGGGATGAATTGGTGTGATTTCCTTTTGATAAAACTATAATTATGAATAATCCAATCCAATCCAGAGCAAAAAGCCTTCTGAGTATTGATACACCCGAAGAACGCTATGAACTGGAAAAAACACGTCTGCACTTTGCCTTTCTAAGTGGTATTGAGCGTAGTATGGAAGCCCAAAATATCAGCCGCGAAGAACTCGCCCAACGCATCGGCACCTCCACAGGCTACCTGACCGAACTTTTCAGAGGAACTAAATCACTGAATTTTGATATGTTGGCTAAAATGAACATCGCACTTGATGTAAAATTTCGGGTGGAGTTGGTGGATGCGGCGGTGAACTCTTGATTTTTGATGTCACATTTCCGAGAAAATTGTACAAATATTTTGCACAAGTAAATGATAGTGATATATTTGTGTATTAGATGTTTAACTTCAGAGGAACAGACTTTTCGAGTCAGGTTTTCTTGAAGTTTACACTTATTTTGGAAGTATAAGGAATAAACATATGAAATATGAATATTGATTACCTAATTACTGTAGAAACAAAAGATTCTCTATGTACAGATATTCAAGGTTTTAAAAATTTACTAAAAGCAAATAGTTCAATCAGTATTACAAACAGGACAATTGTTTATAGAAAAGAAAATGTACTAGTTAGAGCTAATTACACATTAAAATATAGTAAAATTAGTGCAGATGAAATTTTCTTCTATTTTAAATTAAAGTTTGAAAGCGACGATGACACAAGAGAGATTAGAGAGCTTATTCACAAATTAAAGAATAATATAATTCCGAGAATTAACCCAAATAAGACGAAACTAGATATCATTTGGAATGATATTGAAACAAAGTATTCCATCCAAAGCTATCCAATCATTAATAACGTTGAGAATTTGATGAGAAAATTAATCATCTTATTTATGACAATAAATGTTGGGAAAGAATGGACTATTAAAAATCTTTCAAATTCTATTAGTCAAAAAGTGGCAAAAAATGAACTCAAAACAAATGATATATACAAAATAGACTTTATACAAATAAATGACGTTCTTTTTAAAAAATATGCAGACTTGGATGTTGGTAATAATTTAAGAAATGTTGTTAAAAAAATTGATTCCAATGAATTAGTTGATAAAACTGAAATTATCAACGAGTTATCACCATTCATTCCCAAATCTAATTGGGAAAGATATTTTGAAAATAAAGTAGATTATAGTGGTATAGAACTAAGCAAGGCATGGAAGAAACTGTATGATTTGCGTAACAAAGTAGCTCATAATCGCGGTATTGATAAATCTGACTTTGAAGATATCAAAACTATATCTGGCAAAATTACCAAAGCTATATCAAATGCGATAAAAAATGTATTTGAGATTCAATTAACTGATGATGAAAAATTAAATGTTGTAGTAAATATTGGCTCTGAGTTAAATAGATTAAACGCTAAATATCGTGTAACGAGTCCAAAAAACTCAGTACCCATTATGAAGCTATTAAAATACCATAAACCAACTAGTGAACATGAATTATGTTTATTAATCGAAAATCATATTACCGAAAAATGTGAGTGTGGAGTAAAAAGTAAGGGAACGGTTGAAGATTTTGGGAAAACATTGTATGAAAAACAAATTGACGAATGGGGTGAGTATAAATTTTCTCTTGAAGATTGCATTAAGTTTGAATATGATTTATTTATTCGACAAACACTTCGACATTCAAAGAATGTTGGTTACAAATAAACAGTTTTCTAAATCTCAGAGGCAAGAAAAAATAAAAAAAAACAGTATGAGTGAATTCGTAAATTCTATTGATAGTCAAAAATTTAGAGCAACTAATACCCACTGGAATGACTTATGCCTAAACGATCCTTGGAGTGTCGGATATGTTTCAACACTAATTGAAACAACCTCATTTAATTCTAAGGAAGAATGGGAAAAATATTATTATCTGTCAGGAGTAGAGCGAAACACAATAATATCGGAAAGTTTTTTGGATGATATGAATTTGTTAAATGACCATACCTTAAAAAAAACAAATCCATCACAAATCGAAAAATTAAGTGAGGACTTAAAAAACTTAAATGAACAGTTTGGTAGAACAAGAAACCAATTAGTTGAGAAAGGAAAAATTCTTTATGATTATGTGGTTACGAAAGGAGTTAATATCTCTCTCGAAGAATGTGCCGAATGTGTAAGATTTCGTATAATTTGTGAAACGTGGAACGGAATTATTGTTCGTGAAAGAAATACAATTAAAACATTAAATACGATGTTTAAAAACATTGAATTTGTTAAAACAACGGGAAATTTTGACCACAAATATGCTGTTGATTATGAATTAAAATCTAAAGGTAAGCTAATCTGTGCAATACAAATAAAACCCCGAAGCTATACGTATAACAAACCTTACTTAAATAAAGCAAGAAAAGCAAATATGAGAAAAAACAAAGACTATGCAAACGAGTTTGATAAAGAAGTTTTTGACGTAATTTCTAAAACTAATGGGACAATAATCAATAGACAAGTTTTGGGAAAAATTAGAAGTAAAATCGAAAACTTATAAGTATGTGACAGAGTAAAAAAATCTGACACCAAATTCACCTCAAATAAAACCTCAAAACCCCACCTCCCACAAGTTCCCCATGCCCAATAAAAAACGGCTGATGCGGCTGCCCGTTCCAAGTCATTTTATCAATCAAATATTTATCATTTTCATTATTCATAGTTTCGATGACGAGGTCTTGTTTTGCGGGATAAAAATCGGGATGCAGGTCAATCGTAACTTTATCAAAAACAGGAGAAGTCAGCGTATAATCCATATTGCCCGGACAATCGGGATAAAAGCCCATCATGCTGTAAACCAACCAAGTAGAAAGCGTTCCCGTATCGTCATTGCCGGGTAGTCCGTCGGGGGCTTGGAAGTAATATTTTCGGACCAGTTCGCGGACGGTTTGTTGGGTGCGCCACTCTTGGCCTTTCACATAATTGAACAAAAAAGGATAGGTAATGTCCGGTTCGTTTGCCATATCGTAATTGTCGGTATCGAAGCATTTTTGGAGTTCGCTGATGAATTTTTGCTCGCCGCCCAGCAAGCGAATCAGCCCTTTGATGTCGTGTGGTACGTAGAAACGATATTGCCAGGCATTGCCCTCCACAAAGCCGACGACGGGTTCAAAATTCTTTCCGGCTTCGGGGTCGAAAGGGGCGAGCCGACTGCCGTCTTGCATAATCGGGCGCAACATACCCGTGCTTTTATCAAAATATTTTCGGTACGATTTCGAGCGTTTTTCAAAAAACCGCGCCTCCTTTTTCTTGCCCAATGCCCGTGCAAATTGCGCCAAATTCCAATCCGCGATATTATACTCTAAGGTCGTCGAAACCGTTCCCCAAACGCCGCTTTCTTTGCCTTCAGGAATGTAGCCAAGTCGGTCATAAAACTCAATGCCCGGTCTTATTTTATTATCTTCCAATTGGGTCGCGGCTTTTTTCATGGCTTCGTAGGCGAGTTCGGTATCGAAGTCCGTCAAGCCGCGCAAATAGCTGTCTGCGATGACGGGCGTAGCCGGGTCGCCGACCATGACAGAGGTTTCCATACTCAACAATTCCCACTTGGGCAACCAACCGCTTTCCTTGTACATATCCAACATCGACTCAATCATATCCGTCTGTAAATCAGGATATACCAAAGACAAAAACGGATGTACATTCCGATACGTATCCCACAGCGAAAAGACCGTATAACGATTTTTGCCATTGGTGTTTTTCACGCCGTAGCCTTCCATCGTCGGGTATTCGCCGTTGACATCTTGCAAGATATTCGGATGCAGCAATATGTGGTATAATGCCGTATAAAAAATCGTTTTGTCCTCATCCGTACCGCCTTCTACTTGGATTCTGCCCAATAATTCATTCCATTTTGTGACTGCCTTTTTTCGGATAATTTCTAAATCAAAATCAGGCTGTTCGGTGTCGAGATTTTTACGTGCATTTTCGATGCTGACATACGAAACGCCCACTTTTACCTCAATCGCCTCACCCGCTTCGGTATCAAATGAAAAGTATGTCCCGATGTTTTCACCGACCATCGGATGCAGGTAATTTTCGTAAGGTTTGTAGGTGTCGTTATACTTCGTCCAATCCTTTTCCGCGCCCTTGTAGGCAGGCATTTTTTTCCATGCACCAAAAGACTTCGCAGGCTTAGAAAATCGCGCCACAAAATACACCGGACGCACATCTTCGGGATTATAACAAAACGTTCCGATGAGTTTGTAACCCTCAATTTCGGTATCGGATTTTATTTGCAACATCGCCCCCGTTTCATTGGTCAAGCCCAAACCCAAATTGAGCAAAATATTCGCCTGTCCTTCAGGAAATGTATAGCGACTAATCCCCGTCCGCAGCGTGGCAGACATTTCTGTTTTAATGTCGTATTTGTCTAATGTATTGGAATAATATCCGGGCGAAGCTGTCTCATTGGCGTAAGTCGTACCGTTTTTTTCGGGGTCAAATTCCAAGTCACCCGTCGTTGGCATCAACAAAATACTCCCCAAATCCGGGCAACCCACACCACTCAAATTGACATGCGTAAATCCGGTCAAAAACCGATTCTCATGCACATACGGACGCGAATGCCATTCGCTGTCCTTCTCAAATTTATTCTCCGCACCCTTCTTAAATGCCACATTAAACGGAACTACGGACACCATTCCGGCGGGCATGACTGCACCGGGATTTGTTGCGCCGTAATTGGAGGTGCCGATGAAGGGATCGACATAGTTGGTGGGTTGTTGGGCGAATATATTTAAAGGGAAAAGAAGGATGAGTGTGAGGAGTGGATTTTTCATCTACGGAAAATTAAAGTGTTGATTATTAATTGTTTATAAAGAATAAAGCATTCTTAATAAATGGGAATCCATTCCTCATCACAGCACATCGCAAAAGCACAGGGTTTAAACCCTGTGCTTTTGCGATGTGCTGTGATGAGGAGGAGATTTTCGGTACAAGTTCCGATTTTAAGTAAGAACAAAACCCGCAAATCAAATATCTTTAGGGTCTATTTCTGATTTTGAAAAATACATTTTCAATTCATCATCAAACGATTGTTTTTTATGGTGTTCCTCTTGATTTCGAATATAATTTCTGACGACTTTAACCCTGTCAGGACTGACGGATAATCCCGAATAACCATTTTGCCAACTAAACAAACCTTCAGTAAGTTGTTGCTGATTGACCCAAAAAGAGGAAGACCCTTTGATGTTTTTGACAATATCGCACAATTTCTCCGTTGAACGCAATTTAATCAATAGATGAACATGGTCTTCGACACCATTAACGAAGTCTAAATGATAGCTGTTTTCTTTCGCTTTTTCCTTCATAAATTGAAAAAGTCGTACTCGCCATGATTTATCCATCCACCGTGCTTTGTATTTAGTTGACCAAACAACATGTACCCAAACATTGATGTAACTTTGTGCCATTTTTTGTATTTTTTGATTTGAAAAATAATGTTTTGTAAGATAGGAACCTCTTTGAAAAAATCTCACATCACATCGCAAAAGCACAGGGTTTAAACCCTGTGCTTTTGCGATGTGATGTGAGATTTTTTCGGTATAATGCCCTACAAGTCACAAGAAAACACAAATTATATATTTATTTGCAATTCCAATAATCAATACATTTTATTATCATCTATATCGCTTAAACGCCTCCATAGCCTCATACTCCGCCAAGCCCAAAATCAAAAAACGGCTAACCACAAATGTAGTCAGCCGTTTCTATTTTTATTTTACTAAAAAGAAAATCGCATCCATTTTTTGCGTAGCAAAAAACGTTATAACAATTTAACAATCAAGTGTTTTTATAACTCTTTTTAATAATTTATCATAAACTTTTCACTAATATGGATACCATCTTTCGTAGCAACGAAAATATAAATCGAAGGACTCAATGTCGATACATCGACCGTAAAATTATTAATACCTTCGAGTACAGTGTCTTTACCTTGTATGGCGATTCTTCCGCTTGCATCATAAATCATATAGTTGAAAGTACCTGCGGTCGTATTTGAAAAGGTAACTTGAAGCATATCATTCGCAACCGGATTTTGCAAAGCGAGTACCCCGAATCTATCGGCTTCTTCCACGCGACTCACGACCACCACATCAGAAAAAGTGCTACTTCCGTTGACATCTTCTATCGAAAGTTGGTAGTAATTTTTACCAAATAAAGGCGCAACGTCGCGGTATTGATAGGCTTGCGGTGTAGTGGAGTTCAAAGCACCTGCGACCCATTCGATTTTTTCAAAATTAACGCCATCGGCTGCACGATAAATAGAGAAACCTTCATTATCGTTTTCTGTCAATGTTTTCCATTCGAGGAGGTTCGTTGTGCCGACAATAGTTGCCTCAAAATGCGCTAATTCGACCGCCAATGCAACGGTTTCATAAGGAAACGCAACCATACATTCCGTGCCTACGGTACGCACATATACCAAGCCGGAAGGTGGAACATTATTGAATACATTACTCGCTTGCCAGGGACCATTCGGGTCGAGTGCGTACTCCATTGTGCCGCCATCGGCTGCCTTACTTTCGCAAAACAGAACCGATATGATATACCATTTATATCTAACTCTATGCCATGTTCATCTTTTATACGGTAGAAAACTCTCCTAAAAAACCGTCTTCTTACATCATTCAAAAACACATATTAATTGGTGTTACGAGGTAACATCGTCTGCGGTCTAACAGGCTGCGGACGATAAAACATTATCATTTATACCGCTTAAACGCCTCCATAGCCTCATACTCCGGCAAGCCCAAAAGGTCGTAAGTAATCGCGGTATTGCGGTTTCTGTCTTCTGCGCGTTGCCAAAATTCACGGGTATCATTTCCGGGAAACAGTGGACGGTCTTTTTGCGATTGATGTTTGAAAATTGCCCGTCGCTTTCGCAGCAATTCTTCCGGGCTGAGTGGCACTGCCATATCGATGTCTTCAATTTCCCATTCCTGCCACGCGCCTCTGTACAGCCACACGTAGCAATCCTTCATCCAAGCCTCATCTTTGAGCAATTCAACAGCTTTGAAAATCGCATTCAGACAGACCCGATGCGTACCATGCGGGTCAGACAAATCTCCTGCGGCAAAAATCTGATGCGGTTTTATTTTTTGTAAAAGTTCGACGGTAATTTTGATATCTTCCTCGCCCAAAGGCTTCTTTTTCACCAAGCCTGTTTCATAAAAAGGCATGTCCATAAAGTGCATACGTGCTTCGGGCAGCCCGACGTATCTCGCGCCGGCTTTGGCTTCCCCTTTACGAATCAATCCCTTGATTTTTTGGATTTCCGGCGAGTCGATTTTTCCCGGTTTTTTCTTTGCAATTTTTTCTTTTATCGAATGAAACATGATTTGGGTAACTTCCTGTTTCATCCCAAATTCTTCGTGAAAATCATTGACAAAATCCGCAAAACGAATCACGTCATCATCAAAAACAGCGATGTTGCCCGAAGTCTGATAAGCCACATGCACCTCATGCCCCTGGTCGTGCAGACGAATAAATGTACCACCCATCGAAATCACATCATCATCAGGATGCGGACTAAAAATAATGGAGCGTTTTTGGGCAGGTTCGGGGCGTTCGGGATGTCGGGCAGCATCCGCCCCCGGCTTGCCGCCGGGCCATCCGGTAATCGTCCGTTTGAGACTTTCAAAAATTTTCAGGTTGATATTATACGCCGAATCAAACTCGGTGACAATATCCGCCATACCGTTGTCCGTATAATCGCGGTTGGTGAGTTTGAGAATGGGTTTTTGTAATTTTTTACTCAACCAAATGACCGCTTTTCGTATCAATGCTTCATTCCAATCAATCGCACCGAGCAACCAGGGCGTTTTTACCCGTTTGAGTTCTGCACTCGAAGCATGGTCTAAAATTATATTACAATTCGGATGCTCTTGCAGATAAGTGGCGGGTACTTGGTCGCTGATGTCGCCTTCGGCTGCCTTCTTGACGATATGCGCCTTGCCTTCGCCCCAAGCCATGAGGATAATCCGCTCGGCTTGCATAATCGTACCGACTCCCATTGTAATCGCTTTGAGTGGAACATTCTCTTCACCAAAAAAATCGGATGCCGCGTCCGTCTTGGTGATATGGTCTAAAGTAATCAGTCGGGTGATAGATGCTTTGCCCGAACCCGGCTCATTAAATCCAATATGTCCGGTGCGCCCAATGCCCAAAATTTGAATATCCAGTCCGCCTAAATCCTTAATTTTTCTTTCGTAATCAGCGCAATATTCCGGGATGTCTTCTTTAGAAAGCGTACCGTCGGGGATGTGAATATTTTCCGGTAAAATATCAATGTGGTCAAAAAGATGCTCGTGCATAAAACGCACATAACTCTGCAAAGCATGAGCTTCGATTGGATAATATTCATCCAGATTGAACGTGACCACATTTTGAAAACTCATACTTTCCTCGCGGTGCATCCTTACAAGTTCGGCATATACGGCTATCGGTGTCGATCCGGTAGCTAAACCCAGCACACACAACTCTTTTGCCTCTGCCTTCGCCTTGATTTTCAGGGCAATTTCTTTGGCTACAGCTTGTGAAGCCTCAAATGAATTTTGGTAAATTTTTGTGGGGATTTTCTCGAAGCGAGTGGTGTGTGGTGGGTGAGGAAGGTGGTTAGTCATAGTTATATTATATTAAAAGTGTATTAATTAAATTTATATTATTCTGATTGACAATGATAAATAAATTTATGTAATTAAGCAATTGAGGAAACGTAAAACGATTTTGTAAATCGTAATTCACGTTAGAATGTGGCTAACTTAGGTGACGATTTGCAAAATCGTTTTACGTTCAATACACTTTATTTTTTTCGGGTAATAATGTCCCTTCAAATAACTCATCATGCGCCGTTGCACTCATTTCAAATTCCAATACACCACCATTTATTATTTCTTTATGGGTAATAAATAAGCGGTTTAATGGTTTTTTATTTAATAAAATATTTTTAACATAAATATTATTTTCAGAAAAATTTTCAGTCGTAATTGTGAATGTCTTATTATCCGGCAAATGAATCTCCGAACGCTCAAACAAAGGCGCAGTCAGTAGGTACGTACCTTGCGCCGGATTGACCGGATAAAAACCCAAAGCACTCAAAATATACCACGACGACATTTGCCCGCAATCTTCATTGCCGCAATGTCCGTTAGGTTCATTGCGGTATTGTTCGGTGAGGATTTTTCGGGTCAATTCTTGTGTTTTCGAGGGTTGGTGAATGTAATTATACAAATACGCAACGTGGTGACTCGGCTCATTGCCATGCGCGTACTGACCAATCATTCCGGTACTAAAAATCGGCAATTTATCCCCTTCCTCTGGCGCGTAACTAAACATCGAATCCAGTTTTTGTGCAAAGCGTTTTTCGCCGCCCGTCTTTTCAATCAAAGTCCGAATATCCTGCGGCACAAACCAGTAATAATGCCAAGCATTGCTCTCGCAAAAATAGGGCGTGTATTCTTTCGCTACGAATGGCTCAATAAACGCCCCATCTTCGTTTTTGGGTTGCAACCAATAGCTTTTTTCATTGTATAGATGTTGCCAATTTTCGGAGCGTTTTAGGAAATATTCGTAGTCCGCGTCCTTGCCTAAATCTTTGGCAAACATAGCAATACACCAATCGTCGTAAGCATATTCCATTGTCTTAGAAACCGACCAATTTTCGTGATGTTCGCCTACGGGAATATAGCCCATTTTTTTGTAAATATCAATCTGTCGGTCATCTGCCATTGCGCTTGTTTTGCAGGCTTTGTAGGCGAGTTCCGCGTCCATTTTAAAGCCCTTAAAATAGGCATCCACCACGACCGGAACGGCATGGTAGCCAATCATCATATTGGTTTCATTCCCTTGCATCGACCAGACGGGCAAGAGTCCGGTTTCGCGATAATGTGCGAGTATGGATTGGAGCATGTCTGGCACGCGGTCTTGCTGCACGATGGTATATAAAGGATGCGCCGCCCGAAAAGTATCCCACAAAGAAAAGGTATCATAACGGTCAAATCCGGTGGCGGTTTGGGTGTTGCCGTCTGCGCCTTTGTACTGTCCGGCGGGGTCGCTGAGTAGCGTGGGCGCGAGCATGGATTGATACAGCATCGTGTAGAAAATCTGTTTGTGGTCTTCGTTGGGTGTTTCAATCTTAATTCGACTGAGGTGTTTTTGCCATACGGCTTGCGCTTCTTTTTTATATTTATCAAATTCAAAATCAGGGGTTTCTGTGGTCAAAGACGCTGCTGCACCTTCCATACTTGCCGTCGAAAGCCCTGTTTTGATGATGATTTGTTCGTTGGCTTTGGTTTCGTAATTTAGGATAATTTTGGTGTTCAAGCCGCTTACGGGGAGCGTGGTGAGGCTGTCATTTTGGTAGGCTTCGTAGCTTTTGAAGGGTTTGGAAAATTGCATTACAAAATAAATGCGTTGGTCTTTTGCCCAACCCGTTGACTTTCGATAGCCTTGTATCGTGTGGTCGTTGACTTGCTCCATATAGGTATCAGTCGGTCTATCCCAATTCAAAGCATAGCCCAAATCAACATGAATTTGAGTCTTGTCATCTGCCGGAAAAGTGTAGCGGTGAATGCCCGTTCTTGCGGTGGCGGTCAGTTCGGCTTTGATGCCATAATCCAACAAATCCACCGAATAATATCCCGGTTGTGCTGACTCTTTTTCGTGATTATATCTGGAAAATGGTTTAAAATTATTGGCTTCGATACGCTCCGAAAATCGGCTATTGGTCGGCATCACCAGTATATCGTACATGTCGCCCGCGCCCGTACCCGTGAGGTGCGTATGCGAGAACCCGCTAATCATCGTATCCTGATAAAAGTAACCCGCAATCCTATCCCAACCCGGCGTGCCGATGTCGGGACTGAGTTGTACCATGCCGAAGGGGACGGTTGCGCCCGGATAGGTATTGCCCGGTCCGTCTGTGCCTATGAAGGGGTTGACGTAGGTGGTCAAGTCAGGGGGATTTGATTGGTCATTGACTTGGTTTTTGATGGCTTGATTGCAAGAGAATAGTAAGGAGAAAGTGATGATGTATAGTGGGTGGAATTTCATTGTAATTGAATTTTTTGTATGGTAAAGTTAGGGATATTTTTACATATTAGATATGAAAATCATTAACTTTGCAGAATAGTATTGGAAGAATTGAAACATCAACTGCATACCATGTCCAACACAAAAAAAGAAGTCAAAAAGCGCGTCCAAAAACTTGAATAACTCGAATCGGAATTTGTTGAAATGTATTGAACACCTAAACTTGACCCAAAATTAGATAAACCATGCAAGGCACCGCGAGTCTCTAACTTGCCCTCAATAAAAAAACGCATGCTAAATAGTACATCATCTAAAATCGACGACTCATTGTTTTGACCCATACCAAATAGCATGGGTAGCCGTTCTCGTAACATTTTACTCTGATTATAGATAAATGTATGAGAAACATTGTATCTTCGTTTCAAGTCTTCAATCGCACAATCACGATAGGACCGACCTAAGCCAGCTACCGCTAAATCAAGCCGGGCTGCTGCGCTGATATCCGGACGACGAATAAATAATAATCCCTGATCTGTCAAAGAACTAGATTCTTTTCTCGGAGTGAACGTATGTGTTTTGTTGGCTACCCGTCTAACGCCGGACAGGTTGATAATCAGGAAGTTACAATCCCGTACCGATAGCTATCGGTATCGGGATGAAATTCAAGTTATTATGACAACTATGGACTATGGACTCAACTATTGACTGGTAGCCGTTTTGTTTATTACCATTCTCAAAGATACATACTAAACTCTTTGGGAAGAATCTTTTTTTCATCAACTACATGGATGAACTTGTCCATTATTTCTAATTAAAATGATAAAACTATCCGAAATCAGTACCCGCGCCCCTCAAGACCTCAACAAAAAAGAAATAGAAAAAAGCACCAACGATTTGTACAAGCGCATCGGAGAATTGCACGAAATGATGATGGCGGGTAAAAAGCATAGCCTGTTGGTCGTTTTTCAGGGCATGGATTCGAGTGGTAAAGACGGCTTGACGAAGCGGATTTTCCGATATTGCAGTGCCGTTGGAGTCAATGCCAAAGGCTTCAAAAAACCCACTGATGAGGAGTTTGCCCATGATTTCCTGTGGCGTGTACATAAATGTGCGCCTGCCAAAGGCACCATTCAAATTTTTAATCGTTCTCATTATGAGGATATTCTGATTCAGCGTGTACATGGTTGGATAGATGAGGAACGTGTTGATGTCCGTATCAATGCCATCAATGCCTTTGAGGAGTTGTTGCAAAAAGACAACGGCACGACGATTTTGAAATTTTATCTGCATCTTTCAGAAGAACGCCAATTGGAAAAACTGCAAGAACGCCTTGACCTGCCACGTAAAAATTATAAACACAACGACGGCGACTGGAAAGAACGCAAACTGTGGGATAAATACATGGTGTGCTACGAAGATGCCATTAACCGTTGTGATGCTGCCCCGTGGCATATTGTTCCGGCAGACCAGCGTTGGTATCGGAATTATCATGTGGCTCAAATTGTCTTGAAAACACTTGAAGATATGAATCTTACCTATCCTTTGCTCGATAAATCAACATTGGGTGAGGGTGTTGGGGTGAGTTGAGTTGTCCATCAAAAATAGATAAGTGTTAGCATGTTTAGAAAAGCGGTTGACACTTTTATTTTTAAATTAAAATAATATAAAATATAAAAATTGTAGGACGCAATACAATTGGACTTTGGACAAAATGGGAACTAGTCTCGGCTGAGCCGAGAGGGAAATTAGGTTTAGAGCCGTAACTCATTGATAACCAATTGAATAAATTTTATTAATAAAATAAAACATGTAATTAATTATTTTTTGTAAAAACCTAAGAAAGTCTCGATAGTTATCGGGATTACCTAATTTCCTCTACCCAAAGTCTAAACTACAAACACATTTTTTCGTATTTAATTGATTTTTAAATTATTATAAAATAAAAAAAACAAAAATACTTTATACACGTACTATCGATACTTTTACATTTTACACTCACATTTCTGTGAAATTTAAATACTGTCTGTCATTTATCCAAAATTAATTTTGAATACTCCTTCCCTGTTTCATGGTCTGTCAAAATTTCTTCTTTTTCAATGCCCCATTTTTGCAACAGTGCTATTGAAGGTAAATTTTCAGGACTAACTGTTGCTACAATCCTCTTTTGCCAAATGATCTGGTTTTGCTTCAATAATGATAAAACCTCTGTCATAATTCCTATCCTTCTTTCGTTTGGATGAATCATGTAAACGATTTCTAATTCGTTTTCCTTCGTGTCTTCTGTTTCTTTCAGTTCAAGGTGACCACATAATACATCACTTTTATAGATTCCCCATATCCAAAACCAACGGTCATCTTCTTTCTTATAAATTTCAAATATCTTTTTAAATACCTTTCTTTCCTCACACTCATTACCAGATGCCCCTCCCATAAACCGAACCGAAGTCGGATCCAGTGACATTTCAATGAATCTATCCTCATCTTCCGGTGAATAGGGCTTTAGGGCAAAGCTTTTGGTCTCTAATTTAGGTGGATACATCTTATTTTTATTTATTGACTGTTTGATGCACCCAACCGACCGTTTTTCTCCATTCGTCAAACTCCTTTTTCCTTTTTTGAAAATCTGTTGGTGGTGATTCATGCTCGTTTTTTGCCTGTCTTCTTATTTTTATGGTTTGCTCTTCGAGGGTGTTAAGTCCGATAGATTTTCTTCTTTGATTTACTCTGGACAAGTCGTCAAAGTCATTTGGACTTAATACTCCGTTTTCATCCCAATCAAATTGAGTTCCATACAACTGTCGCCTTCCTTCGAAGACCGCTACCCTATCGGTCAGGTAAGCCAAATTCTTCGGGTCTGCTTTATTTTCACCCACTGCTTTTTCTAATAGCTCCAAACACTTTTTCATAAAATCAGGTTGTCCGATAGCATGTTGTATGACCAACCAAGCCGCTTCGCTAGCTTCTTTACCTACTTTATCAATGGTCGGATAACTGATTTTGTCAATGATATCATCTAATATCTTGGCATTCCTGTTGTGCAATTGCTCCATTTCTTTATTGTATCCCTCCGAAAGCTGCCCTTTTTTAATGAGCCTGTCTCTCAATTCCAAATCTGAATCTTTCAGTTCGATGATGCGCTTTGCGATACTTTTATAGTCCATTTTATTATTTGTCAACCTGTGGCTTTTTTCTACTTATTTGCATTTAAAATTATATTCATATTAATTGCTTCATTTTATCCGTTTTTTCATTTTGATGACACACAACGGAGCAACCGCAATGAACTTACATTAAACCGAGTTTCCCCATTTCCTAATTCCCATTTTGTCCAAAGTCCAAATTGCAAAATACGTTTTTTATGGTGAATAATACAATTATGCAATCACGATATTCTTTCTGAGTTATTTCCTCCACCACCAAGTCAAAATGACTTAAAATTAAAAAGTTTGAATGAATGGTAAGGTTTTTGGGGCAAAATATTTCCTTAAATACTAATACAAAGATGCAAAAAGTAAGAGTAGATAAATGGTTGTGGAGTGTACGGATTTTCAAATCGCGTACTATGGCGACTGATGCCTGCAAATCCAATAAAGTCAAGATAGGCGAAAAATCGGTCAAGGCTTCCTACATGCTCACGCGAGGCGAGACCCTGCACGTCCGTAAAGAAGGTTATGACATGATATTCAAGGTAGTAGATTTACTAGACAAGCGCGTATCGGCTACCCTTGCCGAGCCTTGCTACGAAAACCTCACGCCACCCGAAGAAATGCAGAAATACAAAGATTGGTACATGGGCAAAGCCGCCGCCGGCACCCGCGAAAAAGGCGCAGGACGACCCACCAAACGCGACCGCAGAACGATAGATAAATTCAAGAGAGAATAGTTTATAGAGTTGATAAAGTTGATAGAGTTTAAGAGTTGATAGAGTGATGAGGAATTGCGTATTTTTGCCGTAGGCAAAACATTAGACTTGTTTGACTTTGACAATCAACAATTTAGATTAATTTTAATAAATAAATTGTAAAATAATTTTAATTAATTTAAAAATGGCTATATTTTAGTGCGACCAATTTTTGCAAAAAAAAGAACGGTTTATATAAAATGTTTAGAATTACAAATAAAAATATTTTTAATGATTAAATTATTGATAACCAAATTTTTTAGGGTTAAATAAATCTATTAAATTAATCAACTCCATAAACTTTATAAACTCCATAAACTCCATAAACTAATCAACTGACAAATGATACAATTCAGTCGTTTTACACTTGATAATGGTCTATGCGTATTGGTACACGAAGACCGCAGTACGCCTTTGGCAGCCTTTAATATATTGTACAAAGTAGGTGCAAAATACGAATCGCCCGAAAAAACGGGCTTTGCCCATTTGTTTGAGCATCTGATGTTTAGCGGCTCCAAGCATGTGCCTGATTACGACGAACCCCTCCAACGGGCAGGCGGCGACGGCAATGCCTTCACCAACAACGATGTCACCAGTTTTTACGCCACCATACCTGCACAAAATCTTGAAACCGTCTTTTGGCTCGAATCCGACCGCATGAGCCACCTCAACATCAACAGCAAGGCACTCGAAGTGCAACGCAAGGTGGTCATAGAAGAATTTAAAGAAACCTGTCTCAACCAACCTTACGGCGATGTCTGGCACCACCTTGTCAACTTGGCTTACGAGGTACATCCCTACCGTTGGCCCACCATCGGACTCACGCCCCAACACGTAGAAAGTGCCACCCTCACCGATGTAAAAGATTTTTTCCGACACTACTATCATCCGGGCAATGCCATTTTGGTCGTATCGGGCAATGTCCGGCAGGCGCAAGTCCGCGATTTGGCGCAAAAATGGTTTGGCGACATCCAAGCCCACCCGATGCCCGATACCCAAATTCCCGCAGAACCTGAACAGCACAAGCCCCATATTCAGCAAGTAGAAGCCAAGGTTCCCGCCGATGCCCTCTACCTCGCCTTCCACACCGATGCGCGGCGCAGCACGGGCTATTATCACGCCGATTTATTGTCCGACATCCTCAGTCGCGGACGCTCGGCACGCCTCTACCAACGCCTCCTCAAAGACCGCCGCCTGTTTTCCGAAATAGATGCCTATGTCACCGGAAACATTGACCCCGGACTACTCATCATAGAAGGCAAACCCGCCGAAGGCATCTCCCTCGAAACCGCCGAAGCCGCCGTCTGGCAAGAACTTGATTTGCTCAAAAACGACTTGGTGGAAGAACGCGAATTACAAAAAATAAAAAATAAAGTAGAGAGTTCACTCGTTTTTTCAGAGACGAATATCCTCACCAAAGCCATCAATCTGGCAATGTTTGAGGTACAAGGCGATGCCAAGCTCATCAACGGTGAGACGGATATTTATCGCAACATTACGGCTGAAAACCTGCGGACTCATGCACAGCAATTATTTAGAAAAGAAAATTGCTCGGAGTTATTTTATCGGGCGAAAAAGTCATAAAATAAAAATAATATCTAAGCACCCCGTTTACTAAACTTCAAAGAGTTTGGTAAACGTAGGTATATCATCAAAATTTGTAATCAACTAAATATCAGTTTTTTATTAACGTTTACTAAACTTTTTAAAGTTTAGCAAACGGAGTATTTAAATTTTGTTTTAATTTTTAAAATCGAACTAACGAGGTCTTTTTTATGATTAAAAAACGCCTTAGCTTGGCACTGTCGCACAATACTTCCAGCTTGTCTTGCACCTAAACGATACGACATCAGAGCATTATAGTTTTCACATACTTTTGGCGGTTCATTACCCACTCGCTAAATAGGTGGACACGCAGAATATCTCTCTTGGCATACAAACACGTCAACAACCTTTAAGCAAAATATCCATGCAACACACAACTCACTACTCATCATCCGCTACTCACTACTCACTACTCACTACTCGCTACTTATTCGTCACTCTCTACTCTCTACTCTCTACTCTCATACTATTCTCTTGCGATTTTTCTGATAAGTCCAATACTACAACAGATGAACCATTGACCATACAAGGCACACCCGCCATTGTAGATGTTTCTCAACGTATAGAGCAAGACCCCGACAATGCGGAATTGTACGCTTTACGTGGCAAATTATTTTATGAAGAAGAACAATACGTGGCAGCCGTCAGCGATTTAGGGAGTGCGATTCAATTGGATTCCATGAACCTCTCATATTATCATGCACTCGCAGATGCCTATTTCGATAGCAACCAATCCAAACCCGCATTAGCAATCCTCGAAAAAGTCCTTCAAAAAGACTCTACCCGCATCAATACCATGCTCAAATTAGCTGAAATGCAGATGATTGTCCGCCAACACGAGGCTTCATTGAGTACCGTACAAAAAATACTGGCACAAAAACCACGTCATCCCGAAGGTTTTTATGTAGCAGGTTTAAATTTTGAACATACAGGTGATACTGCCAGAGCTATCTCTTCCTTCCAAACCACCGTAGAAGAAGACCCCGACCATATAGATGCCTACCGCAAATTGGGCGCACATTTTGACAAGCGAAACAACAAACTGGCACTCAAATATCTTGATAATGCCTTACGGATTGACTCTACCGACAGAGAAGCATTGGTCAGTAAGGCTTGGTATTATCATCAAAGAAATCGTTTTGCGGAAGCTAAAAAATATTACGAAAAAGGCTCATCATTCCACCCTTTTGATGCACAAATACACCTCAACAACGGCATCCTGCACCTCGAAATGAAAGACGGCGAAACAGCTTACGATAAATTCAATATAGCGGTAGAGGTGGACCCGCAATACGGTATAGCATATTACTACCGCGCCTTTGCCGCAGAACGTGCCGGAAAAGGCATCAAAAACACCATCAAAGACTACCAACAAGCCGCCGCACTCATGCCCGACCCGCAACGCGCCCTCGAAGCACTCTCACGATTGGGTGCGGAATAGTACAGGCTGCTTTAGCTGCCTTGTTTTGGACTTTATTTAGGCAGCTAAAGCAGCCTGTACTGTTTTATTTCCCAGCCTATAAAACCCAATAATACAACATATTCTGCTCCCACTATCCAGAGATTTTCGTAGTACGTACCATAGCTGTAATTAATATAAGTCAGCATAATCAAGCCCGACCAAAGTACGGGATACCGAAAGCGCGTAAGGGTACACAAGACGAGCAAAGAACTCAAATACCAAGGATGTATGGTAGTCGTAAATATCAGAAAAATCGTCATGGCGAACAACCACTTTTCGGGGAGTATAGCGAAGCGGTCGGCAGAGATTTTTTCCCAAAAAGCAAGTCCCAATATCCATAAACCCGACACTATCGCCAATGCCGGACCAAGTACCTGAATTAGATTGTACCCACTGATTTTCAGACCGATATATCGAAAAAGGTAATATAGACTTGCATTAAATTCAAAACGTCGAAAATAGAGGTCAAGGCTATTGCTAAAATTTTTCAGCGTCTCCAAATTGAAAAAAGGTAAGAACAGTAAAACCACCATTCCCCCCACAATAAGGAAGTACGCCAAAGCCTTTTTCCAACCTAATCTTTTAATCAAAAAAGGAAGAAAAATAAGTGGTAGTAATTTGGAAGCGACTGCCAGCGACATCGCAAATGCCGAAGAGACCCATTCGCGCTTGACCAAAAGCCACAGAGCAAATACGACGAAAAATATCATCACGATTTCAAAGTGTAGATTACCGAAAGTATCCAATATAATAAGTGGATTGAGGGCATAAATGAGGACGTTTTTTTGCGAAAGCGAGAAGTGTTTTAATAATTTTAATAATAAAAAAAATGTACCCGCCTCAAAGAGCAGCAAAATGAATTTCATGACCACCATACACCCCCAAATACTTTTTGGAAATACAAAATTCGCTAAGGCAAATATCCCCTGCGGCACAGGCGGATAGACTGTAAAATAGTTGGGTGAATTGAGTCGTTGGAATAAATCTTGGTCAATTCCCGCGAGATTTATTTTTTGGTCAATATAATGACTTGGCAACTCAGCAAAGGGGCTTATTCCATTGATTATCAGTCGTCCATCCCAGATAAAGCGATAGACATCATCCGATAAATTGGGCATCAGAAAGACCAATATCAACCGTAGTAATACACCCAAACCAAGCAATATATACACAGCACGACTGCCTTCCGTATATCTGCAAATAATGAGGTAAACAACAAAAAAGAACGCATAAAAAAAGATAAGCTCCGCAAAATCATTCTGCCGTATAAACAACCCAAAACCCATCGTCAAAGAAATCAACGACAGGCTCAGAACAAGCATCAAAATATCATATTTACCGATAGATTTTGGCATTACGCTATGGGTATCGCATCTTGACAATGTCATGTTCGATTTTTATTTAATATAGTCAGTGTTTGTCCTTGAATTTGGGCTAAAACTCGTCTGACATTTTCAAAATTCACCAATGAACTCATTTTTTTTCAGTAAAGTTTAAATGTCTGACGAGTTTTAGCCCAAATTCGGAAAAAATATCCCATTTCAAGTACAAACGCATTTTTATTTTTTAAACATGACATTGTCAAGCTATTTGCTTTATAAAATATCATTTTTATTTAATATATCAAGTGCTTTTTGAAATTCATCGCTTATATCCGCCACGATGCGAACCGCGCTCAAATCAGGCAATTCAAATTCCAGACTTTCTGCGTGTAGCAACATGTGCGTCATTCCGAAATGCTCTTTCCAGATTTTATTTTGCTTATTACAGCCATGCGGTCTGTCGCCGATAATGGGGTGAAAAATATGCGCTAGATGTTTACGGAGCTGGTGATACCTGCCTGTTTCGGGCATCAGTTCGACAAGACTGTACCGCGAAGTCGTGTGCTTGCCCGACGGGATATTGAGTTCAAATTGTTGGAGCAAAGTATAATGCGTTTTGGCGGCTTGTACTTTTCCGTTTTCGCCTATCGCATAGTCAATCGTACCATTTTCCTGCACAAAACCCCGCACGATTGCCTTATAAATCTTCCTGACTTTGCGTTCTCTGAACAGGGCTTGCATCATGGTATTGGCAGCCGGAGTTTTGGAAAATAATAGCACACCCGATGTTTTTCTATCCAACCTATGTGCCGGATATACCCGCTGCCCTATCTGATTTCTCAACAATTGTAAAGCAAATTCTTCCGCATCATTCGCCAGTTTGGTGCGGTGTACCAATAAACCACATGGCTTATTGATAGCGACCAAGTCGTTATTTTCAAATATGATACTGAGTAGCGGCATAGCATAACAAATGTAGTTAATTAGGGTGTTAGTTTATAAAATTTATGGAGTTTATCAGGCAACTGGACTTTGGACATTGGGGAATTAGGAAATTCGATATTAGGTAAGTCGCTTTTTACTAAACAATTATAAAATATAATTAACTAAATATTTTTTAATTTTAATAAAAATAAAATAACTGATAATCAATTACTTACGGTTTAAAACCGAAAATCCCAATTTCCTAATTCCCAAAATATCCAAAGTCCAGTCAGGCAATTAGAGTATGTTTTAAAATATACGCTCAAAAAATAGAAAAGCCTACCGGACTTGTTCCGGCAGGCTACACTAATTAAAAACCATCTATCTAATCTTTACCCATTCAAGGGCTTATTTTTATGAAAGACTGTATAGTCTTATTTTTTATACTTTTTTTAATAAAATAATTTTAAAAACAATATTTTATATTAATGAAAATAATTTTAATTAAAAATTAACAAATATGTGTAATATTCTTTATTTTTAGTCTAAGATGGAATATAAAAAACATTAAAATAATTTTTTTATCATTAAAAATGAATTACATCTGCAAGATGCGGTCATTCTCCGAATCATCATAGGAACAGTTTGGAGTGTTTTTACAAATCAAAATTTAAAATTGTGTAATTATTTGATAGTCAAATATTTGACATAGAGTAATTTTGTGTTATTTTTTAATCGTAGAATAAAAAACGACGATATATTTTGAAAAAACAATAAGATATTCGATAAAATATTGAGCGAAGAATCGTATATTTAGCTGTACATTCAAAAACAAAACGGGCATCTTACATTCAAATGAAAAAGCGAGGCTACCTATATATCGAAATAAAGATTAATGACTTTTGGTCATTGGCAGAGACCCTCGTGAAAAATCCTGTGTTTCGGCATCGGAAGTACCACAAAGAGTATGAGCCGGAATTTACGCCACAGTCCCGCTATTTGCCCAGTGAAGAAAGTGATACTATTATACATGCTTCCGGTACACGAGGGCTACCGATAGATATATCGCCCGAATTGCTTGAATATTTTAATTATCGTTGGAAAAAGGAGGACGTTTTTGGAAAAGGCTGGTTGACTTTGGCTGAAATTGAAACGTATTTTGAAGAGAAGGACGATTTTTATCTCAACCCCGAATGGTTTGCTCAATACGGTGAGTCAAACAAGGTGCGAGTTGTATTTTGGTATGTTCGTTTTGATAAGGAATAAGATCAAAAGTAAGTAATGAGACAAAAATAACTAACAATATTTGAACCACTAAGCGCACTAAGAACACTAAAATCGAATAGGCGCAGAATTCACAAAGTATTTATAAGTATTTAATAATGAATTATTTACATTATCTTAGTTTTCTTATCCCGATAGCTATGCGGGATTCATTCGACTTTTGTGTTCTTTGTGCGCTTAGTGGTTAAGATATTTTTGTCCAACTACTTAACTGCCCAAAAAAAGTTACGGATACGAGAATGATGCGTCAAAAAATCACATCATCAACACTCATCATATCACAATGAAAAAAATCATCTTTATACTCTCTGTCTTGTTATTTTTTACCGCTTGCTCGGAAGATAACAGAAAACTTGAAAGCATCACGCGACAATTCATCCAACACATCAATGCAGGAGATAACTATCGCGCCGGACAACTTGGTACGGAAAGTACAAAACGTTTTTTGGCGTATCGGACTGCAAGTATGATAGAATTGGGGCAGTCCACCAACCTCGAAATGGAGATTCAAAAAATAAAATGCTCAACCGAAGAAGATAAAGGGGCTTGTCGCTTTTGTTGCGACCCGAATGGCGATGAATTTGCCGTACCTTATATCAAGAAAAACGACAAATGGTTGGTCAATATTGACATCGACGACCTGATAAAAGAATGAATAAGGAATGTAAAATGTAAAATAATAAATTTAAAATGTAAAAGTTGTATAATGTGAAAACAGGATAATTCTTTTTTATTTTATTAATTTTAAATATATAAATATTATTCTCGCGTACTATCGACACTTTTACATTTATTATTTTACATTCTACATTTTACATTTCTAAAAGTGCTTCCAGCCCTGTGCGGTCAGTTGGTGAATTTTACCGCCTTTGGTGTGTAGCGTTGCGCCGTCTTTGGCATCGGTGATTTCACCTATGATAGCGATGTCATTCATAAAACGCACTTTTTCAAGGTCTTTTATATCAATAGTAAACAACAACTCATAATCCTCGCCGCCCGATAGCGCACAAGTAATCGGGTCGAGCCTAAAATCTAATGCCGTTTGGAAAACTTCCTGCTTAATTATCACATGCCCTTCCTCTACGAATGCGCCCACACCCGATGCCTTACAAATATGCAAAACTTCCGAAGCCAATCCGTCAGAAATATCAATCATGGCAGTTGGTACGAGTTCGGCTTTTGCAAATTGCTCAATGGCATCATAGCGCACTTCGGGCTTCAATTGTTTACCGATGATGTAGTCATGCCCTTTTAATTCGGGCTGCACGCCGGGGTGTTCGAGGTAGATTTGCTTTTCGCGTTCCAGTACCTGCAAACCCAGATATGCGCCACCCAAATCGCCCGTCATACACAAAATATCACCGGGCTTTGCGCCGTTTCTATATACCAATTTATCGGCTTCGCCTTGTCCTACTGCCGTTACGCTAATCAACAAGCCCGTCAGCGAAGAAGTCGTATCGCCACCTACCAAATCTACCTGATAAAACTCGCAAGCCTGACGAATCCCCGCATACAATTCTTCCAATGCTTCTACCGAAAAACGACTCGATAAAGCCAACGAAACGGTGATTTGCTTGGGTATGGCATTCATGGCGTATATATCCGACAGATTGACGACGACTGCCTTATACCCCAAGTGTTTGAGCGGCACATAACTCAAGTCAAAATGAATACCCTCGACCAATAAATCCGTAGAAATGACCGTCTGAAAATTGCCATTATCAATCACCGCCGCATCGTCGCCGATACCTTTTGCGCTGGATTTATTTTGCAATGGAAAGTTTTTGGTCAAATGCTCAATTAAGGCAAATTCGCCGAGGTCGTTGAGTTCGGTTCTTTTTATTTCTGTTGACATTTACTCCTTTCTGCGTTTATTAGTTAAATCATCATTTAATGACACAGGTACACTGCTTAAATCTTTTTTGGCATGTTTAGAAAAGCGGTTGACACTTTAGATAAACAAAAAATAATGTACCCCGTTTGCTAAACTTTTCGAGTTTGGTCTCCGATAGCTATCAGAGGAGTATATCATCAAAATTTGTAATTATCTAAATATCAGTGCTTTACTTCTCCGATAGCTATCGGAGACCAAACTTTTTGAAGTTTAGCAAACGGAATGCTTAAATATTGTTTTTTATTTTAAAATGAAGTCGAAAAAATATCAACTACTTTTTTGTGAAATTTAAACATGCCTCTTTTTTTACCTAAATCATATTTGCTCTTCTTTTTCGAGTTTATTCAAAATTTCATCAATCATATTTTGTATTTCTTCTTCTTGTAAAGGCTTATTTTTCATGCGTTCTTTGACCTCTTTGTGTATTTGACTATACAAATAATTTCCCGTTTCTAAATCATGCTCTCCTGCGTTAAAAGATGCCGGACGTGCCGTTTCCAAATTAAAAAGCGGCGATGTCGCAAAATTACTCAACAAGCGATTCGCATAAACCTCTGCATGAAACGGCTGACTCACTTTCGTAATCCCGTCCTCTTTATACAATTTATAAAAAACCGCATCTTCGGAAGCCCCTAAAGCGATAATCGGACTATGTGTGGTGAAAAACCACTGGATTTTCGGAAACAATTTACGCAGTTTCCCTACAAGCGTATATTCCCAACGTGGGTGTAGAAATGAGCCGATTTCATCCACCAAAACGACTGCTTTATAGTCTTTCAAATGCTCCACTTCCGGCTGACTTTTCGCCAAACGACTCAATAAATCGGATAGCCAAATTAGGACGCTGCGATAGCCGTCGGAGAGTTGGTGAAATTCGAGCGTGGTATTTTTTTCTTTGAAAATGTAATCGCCTTGCGGTGTTTCTTCTATGCGGACTTTGTTTTCTAAGAGTTCTTCAAATAATTTTTTGACAGTGGTAAGTTTTAATTTGCCAATATTTTTATTTTCTAATCTATCTACTTCTTTGAACCATTCAACGGGATTAGTAAGGTAGATGTCGTAATCGAATAAAGTCAGATAGCCTTCATCATTATTATCCCTATGGTTACGCAAACGTCCTACACCATAAGCGTAAACATTTGAATTAAAAGTACTTAGGTCATCGTTATATCTATATGTAGTATCTTTATTATCCTGAATTTCAATATTAAAATGATTCGTTGAGGTATCAATATATTTATAAATAAATTTATCTGACAAACCTCGCAAAGCCAATACAATAGCTTGTAATACAATCGTCTTCCCGTCTCCATTCTCGCCTAAAAAATAGACTTCTCTTTTATTCACCAAATCTTGAACATAAAAATCTTCAATACAGAAATATTTTACAATATTAATTCTATTAATATATTTGTTTTCATCTAATTTATGTTCTTTTTCAGCTATTCTAACCATCTTTTAATATTTAAAATAATAACAAATATTACATCTGTAAAGTTAAGTATTTAAAACATAAACTACAAAGGTGCAACCTATTGTTCAGATTACATAAAGGAAAAACAAAAAAACCTCTTGCCTTTGGCAGAGACGGATTTTATCCGTCACTACACTTAGGCAAGAGGTTTTTAATTAGTGTGTGTTGTATTTATTGGACTTTGGACAAAATGGGAACTAGGGAATTGGGGAATTAGGTTTACAATCGTAACTCATTGATAATCAATTGAATGAATTTCATTAATAAAATAAAACATGTAATTAATTATTTTTTGTAAAAATCTAATAAAGAAG
>CALIZI010000163.1 GCA_938028705.1 uncultured Saprospiraceae bacterium
TAATGGCTTATCTGTCAAAGAACTAGATTCTTTTCTTTGGGTAAACGTATGTATGTTGTTTATTATCATTCTCAAAGGTACATACTATACCCTTTGAGAGGAATCTTTTTTGAATGTCAACTACATGGATGAACTTGTCAATAATTTAGACAGAAAAAATCCGGCGAAATTGACGAAGATATAAATCATCGTTAAGCCCCAATTATAGTTACCTATTCCTCTTTTCACTGCACTCAACAATAAAACTATAATTGTAATGATAAAAAGAAATATCCATATCTTGACTGTACCGGCGGTATCTTTATATTCAAAAAAAATCAACATCATAAATAATACACTCGCCAGTATAATGATACCTGACAATGTAAGCCCTATCGAAAAATATAGCTTTCGGCGTACCGCTTTAAATTTTTCTATTGCAGGAGTTAATTTAGATTCATATAATTCCTCAAATGAAGGCATTTTATGTTTTGTAGGTTGGGTGGAGGAATGCAGATTGTTTTCCATCTTTTTAAATTTATTGAATAATCTACATAAAAAAAGCGATACTCACAAGAGCATGCTTTCAAAACTAAATAAAGACGATTACATCCTTGTTTTTAAGCCAACGTATCATCCTGCGGTTAAATTTGTGCCAAATCCATTATTATTTTCAAACGAGTATAACTTACTCTGAGTGTATTTTTGTCATCAATTTGTTCTGTCAGTGTCGGAACGTGAAATAGTCTTTCTTTATATCCAAGTATAAAAATCATATACAGTTTTTGCTGTTTTAGAAGGCACCGATTATTTGATAATATCTTCGCTTTTAGCAAAAGAATTCGTCTGACAACTCTCCCCGCTCTGATTTTTGGGAGCTACATATTCAACTTGGGTTAGGTGAAGTCTGAAAACATTGAAAAATTTGAAGTATGAGGGCACACAAACATAAATAATGGATTTTATTTATGTAAATATCTTTAATATTTTTTTAATAAAATTAGAAAAAATTATACTTGTTCAAGTAGCTGTTATCCAAATTATAATGTATTAAAAAAATCTATCTTTTAAAATTAAAACAAAAAATTTGAATTTATTTTTGTTTTATGAAACAAAATGTTTTAAATTTGCGTTCATAAGATTAATTAAACTCAAGTTGTAAATCACCAACCTGAGTAAATTTTAAAAAACAAATTCCAATTTAGACTTTGGATAAAGGGAATTGGGAAATTAGGTTTAGAACCATAACTCATTGATAACCAATCGAATAAATTTTATTAATAAAATAAAACATGTAATTAACTTGACAATGTCATGTTTAAAAAATAAAAATGCGTTTGTACTTGAAATGGGATATTTTTTCCGAATTTGGGTTAAAACTCGTCTGACATTTAAACTTTGTCGGAAAATATGAGTTCATCGGTAGATTTTGAAAATGTCAGACGAGTTTTAACCCAAATTCAAGGACAAACACTGACTATATTAAATAAAAATCGAACATGACATTGTCAAGTTAATTACTTTTTGTAAAAATCTAAGAAAGATGGATTTACCTAATTTCCCAATTTCCTCTGTTCAAAGTCTAAAACTTACATTGAAATTTGGTACTTGTTTTTTGGGAATTTGAATTAGAATTACAAAACTTCAAACAATCAATCATCAATCAATCACTAAATCATTTATTATGAACGGGACAGTCATTTACACACCACAAACAACCTCAGCCCGGACAAATGGAATCAGCACATTTTTAGCCACCAATTGGTTTAAAATTGCCTTTTTATGCGTATTCGCGTATTGCTTACATAGCAAAGATGCTAATATACAATTCAGCATGGGAGGCAAAGCCTACGTACCACCGAACACCTTATATACATCACAAGAAGTTGCCACACCTGCACTGATGAGTTATGGCACTTCAAGTCAAAGTCCAAAAAAATCTACACCATCGACTTCCAATACAACGGAGTCTGTTGCACCTATTGGACCAAAACAACCTGTTGTATCTGTACCAATAGTGACCGAGACTCACAACTCGCCACTTGCACAGCACACTGAAAATGAAGGTTTGTTTCTTGACCCTAATCAGGTTTTCGGAGAGGCGGTAGCTGCATCGCCAAAGGCATCAAAAAAGAAAAAAGATTGTCAGGCATACATCAAACGCTTTAAAGCCACTGCTATCAGTGAGATGAAAAAATACGGTATTCCGGCAAGTATCACTTTGGCGCAAGGTATTTTGGAAAGCAATGTCGGCATCAGTCGCCTTGCCAATGACAACAACAACCACTTTGGTTTAAAATGTTTTTCAAAATCTTGTGGCAAAGGACATTGCAGCAATTACCACGACGATGGGCACAAGGACTTTTTTCGCAAATTTGATACCGCTTGGGAAAGCTATCGCGCACACAGCCTGCTACTAACAGGGTCGCGCTATCGTCACCTCAATAAGCTCAAAAGAACGGATTACAAAAGCTGGGCAAAGGGCTTACAAAAAGCCGGATATGCCACCAACAGCCGCTATGCTGCCAACCTGATTCAATTGATAGAATCCTTGAATTTGCATAAATACGATGTGTAATTAAGTACAAGTGCAAGAGTCAAGTTCAAGTACAATAAACTAAAAGTTGGACTTGTATTTGAATCTTGCGCTTGAACTTGAATTAGGTTTTTGGGTCAGAGATTTGAGTGTATTTATTTACAAAGGATGCGTTTTGATACTTCGCATTTGATACTATGCTCTACCCAATTTGCGGGTTTTATAATCCGAAGTCGTCAAAGGCTTCGGATTTTTTTTGTTTTGGATGAAAACCGCATGAACTATAGATATACTTTGTTGGACTTTGGACAAAATGGGAATTAGGAAACTCGGTTTAAAATTGTAACTCATTGATAATCAATTGAATGAATTTTATTAACAAAACAAAACATGTCATTAATTATTTTTTGTAAAAATCTAAAAAAGTTCCGATAGTTATCGGGATTACCTAATTCCCCAATTTCCTTTGTCCAAAGTCTAATACTTTGACGGAATGGGAAAAAATATTAGTGGCAATTACAAACAGATAAATTTTTAATTGACTTATTTTACTTGTGTTTTTATAAAAAAAAATGACATTTTTATGTTTAAATATTTGTTTTATCTTATTTTTGTGATTACCTTTATGTCGATTACAAAGAAAATTAAAAGTAAATTTTCCTATTCTTACAAAATGAGATAAGGTAATTTTAGTTGTTTGTTACATAAAAAACAATTCGTATCGATTATCATTATTTGAATTTCAAGAGTTTTAAAACTTACTTATTCAATACCATTTCTCATTTTAAAAAACAAATTTTCCTATTATTATCTCTTCCTTAATCCCATTTCTATTAATACTTACTAAGAGCTAAAAATAATTGACTATCAATTATATGTAAAATAACTTAACTTATTTAAGTTAAATATATTTATATATGATTAATTTTTAATTAAATAAAAAAATATAATTCATTCTTAGTTCTTCCCTTTCGGTTAAAAAATGAAGAGAAAAAAGATTGTATCTTATGCCGAAAAATAATATGGAAGATACAACAAAAACAATAGCGAAGGTAGAACATTTAGGGATTTTCCCGATTATCCTAAAAATATTGAATGGGAT
>CALIZI010000164.1 GCA_938028705.1 uncultured Saprospiraceae bacterium
AAACGCAGAGTTCACAAAGTGTTTCTAAGTATTTAATCATGAATTTCTTACGCTCACTTAGTTTTCTTACTTCGTATTTTCGACCCTTGTGTTCTTCGTGTCCTTTGTGGTTACAGCATTACATGAGTAACACTACCAAAAATCGCTATCCGATAAATACGTCAAAGTACGCCTGACGACTGATATGCCCCTGACTGCCAATCAGAAAATAATGATTCCGCTATTGGTAGAGGCAGCGCAGGAAATGGATAAATGTTTTCAGTATGAAGCGTATAGTGGTGAGCCGAAATTTGAGGTGAAAGACTTCGATTTAGATGTGGCAGATTATGTAGATTTTTTTGTGGTAAATGTAGTGCAGTCTTTGATGCTGACTTCGATATTTATCCACACATTTAAAAAGGGGGAGCGGAGGTGTATGAAAGACCTGATAAGCGAAGCCCGATGTATGGGTTAAAGATTGGAAAAAGTACAAAGGCTTGGGGGCTTGTATTTTGAGCTTGACTCGGTTGATTGATATGGGAAAAAAAGTAATTCATTAACCGTTTTTTTAATAAAAAAAAATTACATACTATCGAAAAAAAAAGGTGTAAAAAATAAAAAACTGCAAAGTCAAAGACTTTGCAGTTTTTTATTTTTAAAATATAGAACGAGTTGCGAATTGCGATTCAAAACTCGTCAATAGATTAGTCTTTCGGTACGCGAGAACTGTTACCATTGTTTTTCTCCCATGGGATTTTATCTTCTCCATTAATATCGCCATCCATGTTAATATCTGAAGGTAAGTATTTGTCAAACTTACCATTATCAATTTCCCATACTGATTTATCTATACCATTGATGTCATAACTTGGACTGTCGGCTTCTTGATTAAAATCTCCTGCAAGCATAACCCATTTGCCATTGGTGAGTTGCTTTTGCCCAACACTCGTGGGGTCTTTGAATGAGTCTTGTGCAGAGAAGTCGTAATTAATTTCTGCATTGACGACATTGAGTGGTACAGGTGACATAATGCCCATGTGATTACGATGTTCGATAACCACATAAAAGGGTCCGCTCTGTTGTACTTGAACGGGGCAATTCATCGCAGATTGTATGCTACCGTCTTTGAGCAAGAGTGCGGCAGCTTGGGCAACTTCGCTTGCTTTGTTGGTGTCGGTACGTAAGGAAATCAAGACCCAATCAACGACATTAGTGGAATAATCAGCATCAGTAAAATTAGCTCCTTCTACTCCGGCATAATTCCATGGCGTACCCGAATATGGCTGCCCCGGTGGGGTAGGAGAGACAAGCTGACTGACAGGCGTTTGACCCGGAAGTAGTTTGCGCTCACTAACAAGAAAGGTTGCCATATCGTCCATAGTTTGATTATAAGGTCCTTCGAGGAGGACTTTCAGGTTGAGTTTAATACAAGGACAGCCGTTGAATTGTACTAAGCCGGGTTCAGTCGGACAAGCATCCATGGTATCTTGAACGGAGTCACCGTCCATATCAGGGCAACCTGCTGCACTGGCATTACCTGCGATAAGGACACAAGCATCTGCACCGTCTAATACACCATCGTCATCACTATCTGTATCTTGGTAATCAGGTAAACCTGTACCGTCGGTATTGGCACATGGCGCACCGGTAGGACATTCAGTGGAATCATCTAAACCATCATTGTCAGAATCAGTATCAATATAATCCGGTCCTTGATTATTATCGCTATTGGCACATGGCGCGCCGCCGGGACATTCGTCAGCGTCGGCTATACCGTCATTGTCAGAATCAGTATCTTTAAAATCGGGCAGACCATCATTGTCAAAATCAGGGCATGGGCGACCACCGGCACATTCATCACTGTCCAATATACCGTCATTGTCGGTATCAGTGAGGAGGTCGGTTTTCTTGGTGATTCTGAAAAAGTCAGGATTGCCGTTGGGTGTTACAAATTGGGCTAACAAAACAGTATCCTCGACTTGTAATCGCATAGAACCCAATGTATTGAGAGAAGCCTCCATGATGGGGTGATTAAGGGCACCGCCGGATGTTCTGCCGGATGAACCCGCTGTGATATATACTGCACCGTCTCCCTCAAATACGCCGTCTTCCTGCTTGCAATAGGGTGTGTTTTGACCTGCCCCCTCATCTACTATCATGGTATTGGGGTCAAATGTAGAGGAATGACCGTAGTGTCCGGTGATAAATTTGGACCGCTCGTAGGAGTGGCTATGACCGGAAAGCACCAAGTCAACGCCTGCATCTTCGAGTATAGGCAGGGCATTTTGGCGCATTTCTATGAGTTGTGATTCTATATCCGAATCGTGAGAACCTTTGGTATATGGCGGATGATGCCAGAAAGCAATTGTCCACCTTTGGGTGTTTTGTGCCAAGTCATTTTCGAGCCAAGTGAGCATAGCACCGTTTGCACTTCTGTTGGAGCCGTAAGAATCCAAGACAACGAAGTGAATGTTGCCGTAATCAAAGGAATAATAGGCTTCTGTACCAGATGCCAAACCACCTGCTTCCCCATTGGTAGGGAAGGTGAAAATATCGTAATATACATTGGCATAATACTCGTGATTGCCACGAGTGGACCACAAGACGCTGTTTTTTAGTCTGTCTTCATACATGTTTTGAAATACAGCATTTTGATATTGTGCATCTGTACCTGAATTGTAAGCATTATCGCCTAACATGAGGATACCGTCCAAGTGTCCATCACCATGATAGTTGTAAAAGGCATCGCGGACTGAACGGGCATTATTATTTGCTGTACCACAATCTCCTAATACCCAAAAACGATAAGAGCCGTCTTGCCCTGTTTGAGGAGATGTTTTGAAATATGTAAGAGTGTTGAGCGTGGTGTATTCAGAACTTGCATTGCCGAGTAGATAATAATATTGAGTGTCAGGGGTCAAGCCTGTAATTTCTACTTCGTGGTTAGTGGTCAAGCCTGTGTTAGCCTTGACAGTACGATTAGCTAAACCGGCTGTTTCGTAAAATACGCCTGAACTAATGGATACATCTGTTCTCCATTTGATGACGACACTTGTAGGTGTGAGTTTTTGTATATAAGGACCACGCAATATCTGAGGACAACCGTTATTTAAACTCGCTCCTTTGATATCAGGGCAATCGTCGTCTGCATTTGCAATACAATCACCGTCATTATCAGGACAGCCATTGGTGCATGAAGGTCCTGCGTCATTAGGGCAACTGTCTAAATCATCCCGAATACCATCGCCGTCTGTGTCAGGACAACCATTGATGGTGCCGGGAACCAGATAGCATTGGTCAGTTTGGTCGGGTACGGAATCGCCGTCCGAATCGGTATCGAGAAAGTTGGGCAGTACATCACCGTCTGTATTGGCACAGGGTAATGTTCCGCATTCAAAGCTATCATTATAGCCGTCATTATCCGAATCGTTATCCAGATAGTTGGGGAGTGCATCACCGTCCACGTTGTTCAAGCCTGTAATATTTTCGATTAGTGTAGGAATGCCGTCATTGTCATCATCTTTATCATAAATATCTGCCACGCCGTCATTATCCGAATCGCGGCAAGGGAAACCGTTTGGACATTCAGTAGTATCCAATACACTATCACCGTCTGTATCGTTATTTGCGCCGTAGGGCGTAGTATCTTTTACAATGGTGAAATAATCGGACATATTGTTGGTACTACTGATGAATTTCACATCCATTTTGTCACCTTCTACATCAAGTACCACTGAGCCAAGCTGGACGAAATCCGTTTTCATAATGGGGTGATTGAGTGGCGCATTACTGATTCTGCCGGAAGAACCTGCTACGGCATAGACTGCACCTTCTCCGGCAAATACACCGCTGATGGTTTTGGTATAAACAGAATCTACATCTTCTCGTCCCCAGCCTGTATCCATAGCATGTTGGTTGGGAACAAAGGTATTGGAATTACCATATTGTCCTTTCATTAAATATGACCGCTCGTAAGAATGGCTGTGACCGGAAAGGATGAGGTCAACACCATAAGATTCGAGTATGGGTACGGCATTTTGGCGCATCTCTATCATACGACCCTCGGTGTCCGAATCATGTGAGCCTTTGGAATAAGGTGGGTGATGCCATATAGCAATTATCCATTTTTGAGTGGTAGAGGCGAGGTCATTTTCGAGCCATGTGAGCATGGCACCATTGGAACTCCTATCCGAAATATAAGAATCCAATGAGATAATATGGATGTTTCCATAATCAAATGAATAATATGCCTCTGAACCTGAAGCCATGCCTCCGGCTTCGCCATTGGTAGGAAAGTCATATATATTGTAATATACATCGGCATTCCTTTCATGGTTGCCGCGTGTTGACCACATGACGGTGTTTCTGAGTATATCTTCGTACATATTCTCAAACAGGGCATTTTGAAATTCACTATCTGTACCGTCATTATAAGCATTATCACCCAACATCAGAATACCGTCTGTATGTGTATTGCCTTTAAAATTATAGTAAGCATTACGTACTGCACGTTGGTTGCTATTGGCTGTACCACAGTCGCCGAGTACCCAGAAGCGATAGTTGCCTTCGTCGCCTACATTTGGTGAGGTCTTGAAGTAGTGATTATTGTCACCACCTACTACATAATCATCGGGTGTACCGATTCCATAATAATAAACGGTATTGGGTTGTAAACCTGTGATTTCGACAGTGTGTTCGTTGGTAGAACCTGTATTGGAGGCTACACTGGTGAGGTTGTTTGGCGAGGTGCCGTAGTGTACTGCGCTTCGATTGTTTATATCGGTTCTCCAGCGAACCATGACACTTGTTGGGGTAAATTTTTGCAAATACGGACCGCGATTGATAAGCGGACAACCATTTCCGGCAGGCGTGCCATATACATTAGGGCAGGCATCGGCAGGTGCGCTGATACAGTCATTGTCAGGGTCGGGGCAACCATTGGTACAAGCTACTCCTGCATCATTGGGGCAGTCATCGTCATCATCTTTGATACCATCGCCATCAGCATCAGGGCAACCGTTGGCAGAAGGCACACCGGCAAGATTTGGGCAATCATCTTCGGAATCTTTGATGCCATCGCCATCGGCATCAGGGCAGCCATTGGCAGAAGATACACCGGCGAGATTGGGGCAGTCATCTTCCGTATCTTCAATACAATCGCCGTCAGCGTCAGGACAACCATCGGTACATAACGGTCCGGGGTCATTGTCACATAAATCATCAATATCTCTGATACCGTCACCGTCTGTATCCGGGCAACCATTGGTATCGGGGCTGCCGGGTGTATTGGGACAATCATCTATATTATCAGCTACACAGTCAGCATCAGCATCAGGACAACCACCTGCACACTCAGAACCCGGCGTATTGGGGCAGTCATCTATGATGTCTCCTACACAATCATTATCTGAATCGGGGCAACCATCAGCACAAGCTGAACCGGGTGTGTTGATACAGAGGTCGATACTATCCGGTACGCCATCGCCATCTGCATCAGGGCAACCATCGGGGCTGTTGGGGTCGGGTAATGTCGGGCAGCTATCTATGCTGTCCAATATCATGTCATTATCCGAATCAATATCAAGAAAGTCGGGGTCTCCTGCGGAGTCGCTATCAGCACAAGGCCAACCTGTAGGGCATTCATCGGCATCGGTTAGTGTATCGTTGTCCGAATCTGTATCTAAGTAATTAGGAATATTATCATTATCAAAATCATCGTTGAGCGGATTACCGTCAGTGAGTGGTTTGTCTTCTTCTATGGTCAAAATACCGTCATTATCGTCATCGGGGTCTTGGAAGTTGGGCAGGTTATCCAAATCAGTATCCAGACAAGGTATAGCGGCACATTCGAGACTGTCCGGTATATTATCGCCGTCTGAATCTAAATTAAGAAAATCGGGTTCGGTGGTATCGTCAGAGTTGGCACAAGGACTTCCACCCGGGCATTCTACCATATCATCAATACCATCGTTGTCCGAATCGGTATCTAAGTAGTTAGGAATGTTATCGTTATCAAAATCATCATTGGCAGGATTGCTATCTGTGAGTGGTCTGTCTTCTTCTATGGTTGGAATACCGTCATTATCATCATCAGGGTCTTGGAAGTTGGGTAGAGTATCTGAATCACTATTCAAACAAGGTAAAGTCGGACATTCTGTACTATCTGATAAATTATCGTTGTCCGAATCCAAATCAGCATAATCGGGGTCGGTATCATTATCAGAATTTGGGCAAGGGCTTCCGCCTGCACATTCTAACATATCATCAAGCCCATCGTTGTCTGAATCTAAATCAAGATAATTTGGTTGAGCATCACCATCGGTATTGGGGCAGGGGCTTCCACCTACACACTCTTCGCTATCATTAATGCTGTCATTATCCGAATCTGTATCTAAGTAATTAGGAATATTGTCATTATCAAAATCGCCATCAGGACTTGGTAAATTTTCATCAATGGTGGCAATGCCGTCGCCGTCGTCGTCCGGATCTTGATAGTCAGGTATGTTATCATTATCGGAGTCTTCACATGGAATGACAGTACATTCGAGATTGTCCTCTATGCCATCACCATCAGTATCCATAGCGGGCATATCTTCAAGTTGAAGGTTGAAACTTATATCAGAGCTTGTTCTGTTTCTTTGATGAATTTCGACAGCAATGGTATTTGAACCGTTTTGAAAATAGGCTGTGAGAAGTTCAAATTCGTCCGTAGCATTATCACCTACAACGGCAGTAGAGGTTGTTGTGTAATTAAATGAACTCGGTAGATTATATGTTTCCACAAGAACACCGTTGACATATATGGCAGCTGCGTCGTCATATACCAAACGAATGAACATGGCACCATGAGTGGTAATATCTGCTATTGTAAAGGTGTGGCGAAAATAAGTGGTGATGTGTTTGTTGTTGGAAGAGTTGCCATAACTGACAACGGTAGCTTCATCACCATCGCCATATCCCAACTCGGCGTTGCCAGATGACCACGAATTGTCATTGAAGCCCGGTAGTCTCCATGCTGTGCCTTGATTGGAGCCATTATCCTGATATTTCCATACACTGCCGAATGGAACAAGCACAGCAGCATTGGTATTATTGTGATTAGGTGTAGAGGAGGTGAGCTTATCGCTATTTGAGAAAGCGAGTAGAGTTGTCAGTAATAGACAAATCGTTAGTAAGTAGCCTTTTTTCATTATTAATAGATTTCGGATTTTGATATATTTTTATTTCAATAAAAAACAATAATATATAAATCTATGTGATTTAAATAAAAATATATTATCTATAATTTTTTAATTCGATAAGTTTTAAACTTGCTTTTGCTTGTAATTCTGTGACAGTTCGTGTACCTCTTGTATGGCGAGGAAGTTGTTTTATAGATTGTAAAGTCTCGTTATAGGTTGCATAGGCTTCTTTTGGGCGATTAGCGATTTCATATATTTCGGCTTTTTTGATGAGCCATTTTTCTTTGCGTTTCATTTTCTCAAGGATTTGGTCTATGTATGTAAAGGCTTGATTATAATCCTTTTGCAAGACAGCTAAATCAATGGAATAAGAACGCAGGACGATATTGAATCCTATGGTTTGTTCGCCTTTCTGAAGCCATTTTATAGCATCATCAAAATTGGTGGAATCGGCTGCAAGTACGGCTTTTGAAATATCAAGATAATATTCCGGTACAGGATTCCGAGCTTGTGCAATGGCATATTCAAAATCTAATACAGCGAGGGAATCTTGACCTAATTGGGTATAAATGGCGGCGCGTGACATCAAACCGTTCAAATTTTCGGATTGATTGGAGAGATATTGATTGACGTATATTAATGCAGAGGAAGGATAGTTATTGGCAGCAAATAATTTGGCAAAGTGCAAGTCTATAATGTCAAAGCCGGGTGCAAGATCACGGGCTTTAGTAAAATCTGCAAAAGCCTTGTCAAAGTCTTCATCAATTTGGTAGAATTGACCACGCTGAAGATACAATCCTGCACTGTCGGGGCTTGCTTCGATTTCTTTGGTCAGGCGTATGATGCTTTCATGTATAGGTCCATGTGCACATACTAATGATGTCAAGAGTACATAAAACAAAGTAAGCGTAAAAGAAAATATCGTTTTTCGGCAAATTTCCATATTTATTAAGATTTTCATACTTTTATTTAAAATATGAATTTAAGAGTATTTTAATCCACGAATTGTAATAAGAAGTAGGCTTTGCAGGAATACAAAAGGCGAACAAACAGATGAGGTTGATACATTTGTTAGCATAATGTATGTATGGTGATGGGTAAGGAATTGATTATAAGTGTAATGTATAATTTTCTTTGTTTTACTAAGAAAATACATTGAAAATTACAAGTTTACTCCTTTTGGTATCACCTTTACAATGTCAGATTGAATGATAGTAATGCTTATGACGTTATTTTTTTACAAATGGGTACGAATAATATGGTATTAATTTTACATTTAAAAATATTTTATGTTCCAAAAAAATATTGAAGAATCATGACAAGTTTATCTGATTGGTTGACACTTCATACGATATTAATTTTACACAAAATATAAATAAGCCGGTATCATGTAAATAAGTCAGGGTATTGTTGTGTTGTAGTAATTTTTTGATATATGACATTATGGAGGTCAGTCATTCGTTTATGGTTGAGTCTATCTAAGATATATGCATAAGCGTTTATGCCTAACTTTTTACAAGTT
>CALIZI010000165.1 GCA_938028705.1 uncultured Saprospiraceae bacterium
TTTCATGGAAGGGCTTATAGTCCTCGCTCATTGGCAATTGGCTCAACAGTTCTTCAAAGAACATGACATCCCCCCAGAAAAACTGGAGGAACTAATGGCTTTCTTGGAATAGGTAGTTATTTTTTTATCCGTAGTTTTCAAGAGATCCTACATTTTATTACATGCAGGGTGCATGGGGAGGACTCTTTGATTGTTTGGAGGAAACGAATATTTATCCATACAACACAGATGATCCTGATGACAACTCTGTAATACTGAACTTAGACATTCAGAGAGGATCTCAAATAATATGGGCGCAAATAATGTCCCAATGCTTTAGCAATAGTAATAACAATACTAATGGGAATGGTTTTTGGTTTAAACATGAGGAAACATATAGCAGTGTTGCTTCGATGACTGCTGTCACCGATGGAATTGATTTGGAATTCATAGTACAAGATATTACTGAATGTACAGATTCCTCCTTTGAGGAATATGGATGTGACTCATGGGATTTAGGTCACAAGCCTAATTAACAGCTAGGTAACATGCATAAAATTAATAACTTGTTAAACTTAAAATATAAAATATTATGAAAAATATAATTATTTCATTGACAGTCATATTTATACTGATGCTGTCAAGTTGTAAAAAAGATGAACCAGTACAACAGAACTATTTTGGTTTTGAAACATACGAAGAAGCAGCTGCCAATTTAGGCGTTCATATTCATTATTTTGATGTTGTAGAGGGTGGCATAAACGTGCAAGCCACTAGACAGATGACTTCTGACCATATTAGCTGGCAACTTGGTACTGTATTTAGGAGCGATATGTTTTCAGAATTCAAGGATGGTGGTACTTACTATCTCAATGATAATAAATTCACTTACAATGGAGAGGCATACAGATTAGACGGTGGTGAAAGACTTGACCATGACGGTAAAGAAGCTATAGCCGCCTCCATGTATGGACAAAATAATACTTTCAGACTTGAACGAGATGGAGAAGATATATTCAACATTCAATATTATGTTCCCGAGTTGATAGAAGTTTCAAATATAGAAGGAAATATTCTCGAAATTGATAACAATAATAACTTCAATCTGTCTTGGAATGCTGATAGTAATAATGAGCATGGCGTAGTAATTCTCCTTGCATGGAATGGTCTAAACATGGCAGAACATTCATCAAATCAGGAAGTAAGTCGTGCCATCAAAGTTGATGATACGGGGAATACCACATTAGATAGTAATTTTTTCAAAGACATTCCCTTGGGAGTGGACTTTTCAATTTACGCTATCAGAGGCAATGCTGATTTAAAAGAAGCCATCGACGACCGTAGTTACAGTGCACTTAGTTACACTATGCACAGAATTTCTTGCAAACTCGTTGAATAGAAATAAAATTTCCATATTGAAAAGACCGTCTTTAGGCATATGAGACGGTCTTTTTTTTGCTCGCCATGCAAATATTTCCGTTGGACTGTATGATTCTCATAGTACAGAATGGAATACTTTAGAACTAATGCCTCTGCAAATCAATAATAAGGTAATCTGAATAAGAGAGCAGAATGAGGAGTTCAGTCATTATGGATTGTTGTATTGATGAATCATAATTTTAAAATCAATTCAACAAATATTTCAATAAAATTAATTTATTGATTAGAATACTAAAGCTGACTTATGAGTTCAGCTCTCTTTATTTAATTGATAAAAAATAAGAATTATGAAAAATATAACACAAATAATATTATATACTCTCTTTAGTATGTTAAGTATTTATCTAAGCTCTTGTAATAAATCCAATCATATTATAGAGACAGAACCAATCAATATAGACCTCAAAAAACCAGTCATTCTGGAAGAAGATGGACGGTTAGTATTTCAAAGCTATAATCACTTAGAAAATACCGTCTTCCATTTAAATGAGCGGAGTGAAAAAGTCGTACTTCCTGAAAATTTTATTTCTGTTTTTGACGCTTATCATAACTTAACGGAACATGAGATTTTAGAGATTAGTCAAAAAAAATCTACGATAGGTTATGAGGATTTTTTGGTGATTCGAGACGTTGACGGTGAGCTTGAGGCGGATATGGTTGTTGACGACCCCATTCTTGCCCGATTAGTAAGCCGAACAGGAGAAATACAGATAGGTGACCATGTTTACAAAATTACAGCAGAAAAAACCTTTAAAACCAAAGTACAAGATTATGATTTTGTACAACGTAATAACTGGAATGTGGATTTACCCAAAGTAGAGTCTTATGAGATAGTCCGTAAAGTATCTGAGCAGAAAGCTGAGATAGATAATTGTGCCAAGTACTACTGGAAAAATAATAGAAAGCGTCTCAAAGGAGAGATGTGGCATACTGATGCCGTTGTCTGGGAAAGTCTTGGTGCACGTACCAAACATCAAAAGAAAGTCATTGGTATTTGGTGGAGAAATAAAACACAACAATTACGCCTGAGACTAAATGGATCTGTAGCTGTTGTTATTGTGAATCCACAGACAGGTCAACAAATAATACAACAGGAAGTACAAGTAAATTATGACAGCGGTTGGCAAGATGATGACGGTAGAGAGGCTTATGTAGCAGCAGTATGTGAGAATCTTCCAACCTGCGAGTTTCTTCCGGGAAGTATGCAAGGTACACATGAATGCATAAATGACGACGGAGACGAGTTGATTTGTTACACTAATAACTAAAGTATTTTCTCAAAACAACTGGAGTAGTATCTATTTCAGAGATACTACTCCAATTTTTCTAAATATCTTATGAGGATAAAATTTATTTTATGGACATTATTGTTGAGTGGCAGATTACTTGGACAAATTTCCATAAGTGGCTACGTCACTGATGCCAATAGTGGTGAAGCACTCATCAGTGCTAATGTGTATGACAAGAATACACTCAAAGGCACAACAACCAACGAATATGGGTATTTCTTTTTAGAAATACCCGAAAATACCGTCGAATTGAGTATCAATTATGTCGGCTATGAGGAACACCAACAGCGTATCGCAGAAAGTACAACGTTGACAGTAGCTCTAAAACCCCAAACCCTTCAAACCGTAGAAGTAACGGCTTCAAAAGGTTATACCAAACCTGCTTTGAGTGTCATCAATATTCCTGTCAAGGAATTGGAGCGTATTCCCGTGTTGGCAGGTGAAGTTGATTTGTTGAAATCACTCACATTTACACCGGGTATTTCGTCGGGTGTCGAAGGTACGTCAAGTATATTGGTACGTGGTGGTAGCCCTGACCAAAATTTAGTATTGTTGGACGGTGCTACGATTTATAATGCTTCCCATTTATTTGGTTTTGTGTCGGCATTCAATTCTGATGCTATTAAAAGCCTAAATGTGTATAAAGGTGCGTTTCCTGCCGAGTATGGCGGACGACTATCCTCTGTGTTGGATATTAGAATGAAAGAAGGTAATAAGAAAAAAACAGAAGGCGCAGTGAGTATTGGTTTAATCAGTTCAAAACTACTATTGGAGGGACCGATACTTAAAGATAAAGCCTCTTTTCTGATTGCCGGACGTGCCTCTTATTTAGGTTTATTTTTGCTACCGAGTTATTTTTCATACAAAAGAGGTGCAACGGAGGAGTTTGCTAATTATTGGTTGTATGATACCAATACAAAACTCAATTACAAAATCTCCGACAAACACCACTTATTTTTGAGCGGCTATCTTAGTAATGATTTTCTGAATTCACGCAGCAGAGCAGGTAGTGGAGTTGAAAAAGGTGTACTCAACTGGGGCAATCGAACCCTCTCATTAAGGCATACAGGTGTACTGAAGAAAAATCTTTTTTGGAAAAATGACTTAGTGTATTCGCGCTACAAATACAGGTTCGGAGCGGAAAATATTATATCCGATACCATAAGTTCTATCACATCCTACTCGTTGTCTTCCTTAGAAGATTTTACATTCAAATCAACCCTTGAATACTCCCCGAATGACAAACATTATCTAAAATTTGGTGGACAGGCAATACTCCACCGCTATCGCAACCAACTCAATAGTGGAAGTGGCGACATTCAGTTTTTATTTGATGCTCAAAACAAGCCGCTTGAGTATGCCGCCTTTATTAGTGATGAAATCAGCATCACACCTGCACTAACATTTGAGTCGGGCATACGACTCACAGGACTTGCAACGTCATCAAAGAATTATAATGCCATAGAACCTCGACTAAATCTCAATCTGCGACTTCCCAACGACTGGACTGCTGGAGCAGCCTATACCTACATGAATCAATACATTCATCTTCTGGCAAGTAACAGTGCAGGATTACCCAACGATATATGGGTGCCTTCTACAGCAAGTACACCTCCGGCAAAGGCGCAACAAGTTTCTGTCGGACTAAGTAAAACATTTGATAGACAAGGTTTGAAATTTTCTGCCGAAGGCTACTGGAAAACTTATCAAGATTTAATCAGCTATCGACAAGGTACGAACTTTCTATCCGGCTTAAATACGGAATGGGAAGATATCATTGAACGGGGAGGCGCGGGTAAAAGTTATGGTTTAGAGACTATGGTGGAGAAAAAACAAGGCGATTTTACAGGTTGGATGGCTTACACCCTTGCATGGAGCAACCGCCGATTTGATAATATCAACGAGGGTAGAAATTATCCCTTTAAATATGACAGAAGACACGATTTTTCTATAACAACACACTATAAGGCTTCGGAAAAGTGGTCGCTATCTGCCAACTGGGTATTTAATACAGGTAATCCTGTTACTTTACCCATTGCATTCATACAGAATGAATTTGATAATGATGGACAAACAGCACTGTATGGTGACAGAAATAACGCACGAATGCCCGTTTATCATCGCTTGGATTTAGGATTTATTCGTACATGGGAAAACCAGAAGGGGAGAACAAAATCACTGAGTTTTGGACTGTATAATGCTTATAATAGAGCTAATCCGTTTTATCTTGATTTTGAACAAAATACAATACTTGACGATGATTTTGGAGAATATCCGATAACGGTAGCTACAGATAGAAAATTAGTACGAAGAGGTGTTTTTCCGATATTACCATACATAAATTACAAATTAAAATTTTAATCACATGAATATTAAGATTCAAATATTATTTGGTTTGATGTTGTTTTTTGGTAGTTGCTCGAAAGAGATAGACAATTACCCTATCTCTTATGGTGCTGATAAACTGGTGCTGCTTTCTTTTTTAGATACAGAAACATCCGTTACAGCAAAAATTACACATTCCATTGCTCCGACAGGTTATCACGAGTACGATTTGACTGTCAGTAATGCTTTAGTGGAATTGTATGAGGAAAATGAAAAAGTAGAGACATTGGTATATGATACCAATCAAAAAATATATAGAAGTTCTATAAATTTTATTCCGCAAACAGGTAAAAACTACCACTTCAAAGTATCAGCGGAGGGCTATCCCGACATCCAGACAGAACAAGTACTTATGCTATCCGAACCAGATGTGATTGATTTTACTTTTGAAGGCAATATAGGATTGGACTATAATAATGCTCCAGTAGGAAGATTGGATATTAACTTTCAAGATGATGTCTCCAAAACAGATTATTATACTTTTGATGCCATCGGTTATCAGAATAATGAGCCTTATAGATATGTATTACGGTCTGTAAATAACGATATTGAAGGTACGGATGTCTGTGATTTCGATTGGACGATATTTTCGGATATTTGTTTCGATGGGGAAGTTTACACTCTAAGTTTAGATGTTGCAATGGGGGATTATAGTAGTGATGAGAACCTGTTTGAATATGTTGACATTTATTTTAATGCGATTTCGGAAGGTTTTTATGCTTATGAAAAAACACTTTATGAGGAGGAAGGCTTCTTTACTGTCTTCGCCGAACCTGCACCATTATACTCAAATGTGGAAGGTGGATATGGTATTTTTGGGGTAAAATCAAAGCGTGTCGTAAGGGTTTGGTTATAAATAAAGTTGCTTTACCAATGAAAAAAGGTCGTGAGCAACACTCACGACCTTCTTCATTTCACCCCACCGCCACCCGCGGATCCAACAAAGCATACAACACATCCACCAAAATATTAATCAACACAAAAACAAAGGCAGAAAACAGCACTGCGCCGAGTACCACAGGCAGGTCGTAATTCACCAAGGCATTGATAGTCAGCAATCCGAGACCGTTAAAATTAAACACCTTTTCCACAAAAAAAGCACCTGCCAGGAGACTGGCAAACCAACCTGAAGCTGCTGTCAGTACCGGATTCAGTGCATTGCGGAGGGCATGTTTGAAGATGACTTTATAGAAAGAAAGCCCTTTGGCGCGGGCGGTGCGGATATAGTCCTCATTGAGTACATCGAGCATAGAGGAGCGGGTGAGTTGGGTAATCAGTGCTACGGGGCGAATGCCCAAAGCGATAGCGGGAAGAATCAAATTTTTCCAGACAAAAACCTTTTCTCCCGTAAAATTATCCACGTCTGTCAGACTGCCTTGTATGTTGAGACCAGTCCAGTCTTTGAGGTAATATCCGAAAATAATCGCAATAATAATTCCCGTCACGTAGCTCGGCAGCGAGTAGCCGAAGGTCGAAATGATGACTGCAAAATTATCGAACCAAGAGTATTGTTTCAGTGAAGCGACGATACCGAGTATCACACCGATGATGATACCAAAAAACATCGCCGTAGCTGCCAGAATAATTGTAGCAGGTATCGCTTCGCGCAACATATCCGATACTTTTCTTCCGGTTTGGAAGGATTCGCGCAGGTGCGGAAATTTGATGACAAACACCCTTTTTCCGAAAGGAATTAATTTAAGATAATTATATTTCTGTGCGTTATACTCTGTATTTTCGTGAATGGATAATGGCGATACATCATTGAGATAAAGTCGAAATTGCGTGGTCAGGGGCTTATCCAAACCCAGTTCTTTTTTCTTTTGCTCCACCATAGCGGCATCGGCATTCTGACCAAAAGTCAGCCTTGCCGAATTGACCGGAGCGAGGTAAATAATCGACAAGACTATCACCACCACCAATACCAAAACCACCGCTCCGTAACCGAGCCTTTTTAAAAAAAACTGTAAATAAATCATCACAAGAAAATTCCAAATTCCAAAAAACAAATTCCAATTGAGCTATATTTCATACGATATTTTCGCACCACAACACTTCAACACCACAACACTAATCATAAGGTACATCATCATAAGCAAAGCCCATACCCGGATTGACCCGATTGATAGTCCGAATACTTTGATAGTCAATCATATCGCTGGGGGTGGGGGATAGCGGCGGTGAATCATCCGAGCCAAAAATCGGTTCGAGTGCGCCGCCGGGGGCATCGAATGGTCGGTCTCCGGTAGTGGTGCTGCCTGTTCCTGTGACTTCATTCCAGGGCCACATCGTGTCGTCCATATAATGTCCGATATGAGACTCTGCGATTTCTTCGCCGGGAAATCTACCTTGTGGCGAGTAGCTGGAAACCGAGTTGGGATTGAGCCGAAAATTTGCCCATTGCCACTTTGCCCACAGCCGGTCAACATTAGAGTGCAACAAAAAAAACAAAGGGTCGCGCACTGCCGTAGGTATCGTACCTATCCAACCGCCTGTGCCTGCGGAGAGGGCATGAGCGCGATTGTGTGGTCCTGATTCGAGTGCAGCGTTGAAGGCATCGTATTGATTGCTGGCGGCGATAGTCGCAAATTCACTGATGATGTCTGGGGTTTCATTGGGAGCAAATCGCGGGTTACGAACAATGCCCGTCATATTCTCTACCCGCCACAGTGCCAGCGGATTAGTGGTGGTAAAGGCGGGTGAAGTCGTACCCGAAAATCCGCCCATAAAATCTGCGTCAAATATATTCGGAGCGGCTTCATCAAAACGCCAATAATGGAGAGCTACGGAAGGGTCAATGACTTGAAGCTGTCGTTCCAAATCCAAAATAAAAGCCCGATGCCAAGGCGAAAATGCCGGACCAAAATGTGCTTCCTGAATCCCAATGGCATGTATTTCATTAAAAATTTCATACAAGTCAACCGTCTGATTCAAGGTAATCAGCGTATTGATAAAGCGTTCACGTTCAATAGGTTGTATCGTATTCGCATTTTTACGAATGCGTACCATGAGTGCCTCTCTGCCAATCAACTCATTATTGGTATTTGTAATTTCTATAATCGCATCTTTGTCATTAATACTCGGACTACCGAATTGTCCGGCAATGTAAAACTCCACCCAATCGCCATTCGCGGGTAGCGTCACATTATTAAGTGTCGGACGAGTTGCGGTGCTCGTATGTACTGCCAACATCGCGCCTTCTGCAAACAACACTCGCCCTTCGGTATTGGCTGCATTTCGCAAATTGACCGTCACAGGTGTATCACCGCCCACCTGCCGGATACGACAAGGCATCGGCGACCAAGTGATATAATCATCTACCGAAGAAGCATTATTATTGATTTGTATTTCGATATTTGCATTCGCAAAACCGGTGTTTGCATTGACAAAATTGGGCGGATTATTGGTAATCATCATCGCCTTTCTACCAACCACTGTACCCGCTCGCGGTCCGCCTGTGGGATTGGCGCGTCGGAGATTCATCTGTACTATCGCGTCTTTATCGCGGCGGCTTTGTACATCATTGAAAGGTCGAATGTAAAACTCTGCCCATTCGCCATCAGCGGGAATAAGTATGGTCAAAAAACCGGACTGCGAGGAACTAATCGTATAAGAAAATAACATCATTCGACCTTGTCCGGTATTGACATTTTCGAGACTAACCTGTACATCAGTCACAAAATCAAGTTGATTGACCACACGCAAACGACATGGTACAGGCGCATCATCACCGATGTAGTCGTCACTCGTAGTAGCGGTATTATTGACTTGAAATTCGATAACGGGCATCACGCCTCTATCAATCGAAGGGTCAATCGGTGGCGGGGGTGGGGGAGGAGGCGTATCGTCCGGCGCAGGTGGACAACCAAAAAGTGCCAATACCATTATTGCCAACATTACCATGCGGCATGTCATCTTCATTTTTTTTTGTATTTCGGATGCAATGTTCATTTTTTTTAGTTTATAAAGTTGTTGGAGTTTATAAGGTTTATAGAGTTTATGAAGTTGAATGTGTGTTGTGTTTTTTTAAATTATAAATTAAAATATTTGTTATTTTAAATGAATTTAATTTTATAATATTGATAATGTCATGTTCGATTTTTATTTAATATAGCCAGCGTCTATTCTTGAATTTGGTTTAAAACTCGTCTGACATTTAGGCTTTTCCAGAAAAAATATGAGTTCATCGGTGAATTTAGAAAATGTCAGACGAGTTTTAAACCAAATTCGGAAGAAACATTCCGTATCAAGTATGAACATAATTTTATTTTTAAAACATGTTATTGTCAAGATAATCAGCTTATTGAAAATATTTATATTTTATAATTAATTTTTTATTATAAAATAATTTAAAAATGCCCTTATTTCAATAGAACTATGAGTCCACATTAGAAAGTATAGAAATTCAAAAAAGTTAAAATTTTATTTTTATATTAAAAAATTGCAATAAGAAAAATGTAAAAAATTAATATTATTTATAATTTTTAAAAAATTAATATTTAACTATCTACATAATTTT
>CALIZI010000166.1 GCA_938028705.1 uncultured Saprospiraceae bacterium
AGTTTGATTTATTTTTAATTTTTGTCAATCAAAATTAAATCACTTCCTCCGTTTTTCATACTCTTCTCCGTATTTTCAATGAACTTTGTGGCATTATTCGCCTTAGCTTGACGCTAATCCGATAACTATCGGGATACCTAACACCAAATTTCCTAATTCCCCAATATCCAAAGTCCACTAGCCTAAGAAGAATAATTAATAGATTCGGCAAGAAAAATAATGTAAAACAAGAATAGCATCATACCTTCCCATTTAGAGATTTTTTTGGTGAGCGTCATAATGACAAATAAAACAGATGCGCCCAACATAATAGGTAAGCTGAATAGCGTTGTGCTATCGGGTATGGTCAATGTACCAAACAAAGCAGGAATACCCATAACGGCAAAGGTATTGAAAATATTAGATCCTAATACATTGCCCACTGCCATTTCAGGATTGCCGCGACGTGCAGCGGTAATACTGACAATAATCTCAGGAATAGACGTACCGAAGGCAATCATTGTCAAGGCAACGATGTCTTTACCAATATTAAGAATTTCAGAGATTTTGATGACCGCTTCAACGGTATATTTCGCGCCCGCCCAGATACCGATACCACCAAGTATCAGCATACCAAATACGATTGGTGTCAGTTTGGGGCGTTCTTCTTCCTCCCCTTCCCTATCTGCCCCGAAGGTATAAGCCAAGAAAATAAATAATCCGGCAAGGCAAATCATCGCTTCTAAGGTCGTAAATTCAGCATCGTACAACATGTACCACAACAGAAATGCCGAGCCGATAAAAAGCGGCATATCAATATTGAGGATGTCAAATTTGATGTCGATATGCTTGCCGACAATGGCGGTAAGCCCCAAGACCAGCAAAATATTCGTGATATTCGACCCAATAACATTACCGACCACTATCTCGGAGCTATCCTGCATGACGGCAAAGATAGACGAAATCAACTCCGGTAAGGAAGTACCTGCCGCCACAATCGTCACGCCCACTATAAAAGACGGGATACCCAATGCCAAACCGATTTTTTCGGCAGCTTTGATAAACCAATCTGAGGCTTTGAGTAATACGACCAGAGCCACCACAAAAATCCCTATCCACTGTAATAATTCTATATTCATACGAATGATATAATACTGCAATGTTTTAATGCGATAATGTTTTTCAATGAATGAATTTTGAATGTGGAATGAATGAATAATATCGACAAAACATTACAGCATTATCGCATTATATCATTACAGCATTATCTATCATTCATTTGAGGGTGCATAGATAGCAAAACGCCTAAGTCCATGCAAGGAACTTAGGCGTTTTTATTTTATATCGAAAAAAAAATCTACAAGTCTATCGGATTGACCGACTAATAGCTCTAGAATGACCAGAGGTCATGCTCGAAACTGAGTATCGTTTCTTCAATTTTTTCTGCTTCAAACAGGATTTCTATACCTGCTTTGTAGTCTTGAATACGACGATCGTGTACGTTGGATTCTTTCCAAACATAGCTATCAAAAAAGCGCATTTCGAGCAAATCCTCCCAACTCATACGTTGGGCATCATTGAGTGGATTAAAGGCTTCTTTACGCGCCAACAGTTCCCGACAATCAGGGTAGTATGCCCAAAACATGGGGTACTCAAATTTGAAATTACCGTTGTCGTCGTATTCTTCTTTCAAGGGTGCAATACCCAAGATACGTACCTGCAAAGTGGAAGTTTCTTCATCGAAAAACCACACTTCTTTGATTCTATACCGCTTGATGTCTTCCCAGTTGAGTTCATTTTGAACAACCACGATTTTCTCCTCGTAGGTATCCGGATCGAAAGTCACGATAGTATCCGAAGAACCGCCCATAGCACCTATCTCGTCAATTTCCATTGGTGTGGTAAATTTATCGTCCAATGTGCTGTACAATTGAATTTCACCATCTGTCGCACCTTCTATCAGGATATTGATAAACGGATTGTCGGGCCAAATAAACGTTTTGTTCATTTTTTCCCGAACATCAATGACACGCCAGATTCGCTTTTCCCAAAATACGTCCGCCTCTCTGATATGGTCATAGGACAGCAAACGACGGTCTTTCATGATTTCTTTATCATAAAAACCATCTCTTGGAATATACTCACTATTGCCACCTTCTTCATTCGGCGAACTACTCTCATTGAAAATCGGTTGAGCAGTAGCCGTAATCCCCGCAAGGAGGCAAGCTAGGCATAGAATTAATATTTGCAGGTTGATTTTCATTATTATTTAAATTTAGTGATTGGTGAACAATGATTAGTGACTCGTTTGATATTCTAACAGAATACTTTTATTGATAATACTAATCTTGTGCCACACGCTACTTTTTTATATATGGATTGGTGAATGAGTTGATTTTTATACTACAACTCATTCACCAATAAACGGATTTACTTAATATTCACAACCAAGTCGTTGATACGGCGACCTGCCGGATCACCCGGACATTTTGCTTTGATATTCGAGAAGTAATAAATATCTCCCGGCTTGGCGCGGTTAATCATATTCAGAGTTTTGCTGTTGTATTTTCCGCCTTGCTGAATACTCAATACAGGGTCATTACGCTTGGGTACATAAGCAATTTCAAAACCCATAATATTACATCTTGCCTCAAAGTCAAAGTTTTTCAACTCTGCACGAATACCTGAATAGGCTTTGAACTCTCCATTACCCATAGAGGTCTTGACATCTTTTGCTATCAAAGCTACAGGGTCAGGAATACGCTTGGCACGGAACTTAAAGCTTTGTGATTCCACGTCAGGTGCAGAAACAGCTATGTTAACTTCTCCCGGAGAAGACACCGTAACATTGTATTTTCCACCACTCACTTTTGACATACTACATCCTGCACCACTACACGAGGCTTGGATTCTAGAGAAATCACCACCTGCAGCCACAGTAACTGGATTGGTCACACCAATATAAAATACATTCATTTTATCGGCAGAAACAGTTGCACCAGACTTTGTACCTACGGTATAACTAAAAGTTTCCGTATATGTTTCACTCTTTTGAGTAAAAGGATTAGTCAGTCTAATACTTGCTGTATATTTCTTTTCTCCAACAGAACTTGCCGTTTCTTTCCACGTTGCAACTCCCGCATTGGCTGGCAAAGAACTACCATTAACACTAACAGATACTTTGGCTTGGCTAGATGCTGCACTCAAGAAAATATCTGTTTCATAAGTATCGCCTTTCAACAAATATGTCTTTTTCGGAGAGTTGACGACTACAAATTTATCAAATTTGACTGTTGTAACACCAATTTTACCTGCAAGGAAATTGATAATCATATTACCAGATGTATTAGCATCAGTTTTAAGCTTTGATAATGTAGGATAGCATGCAGCCACCGGCATGTGATCAAAACTAAAGGCTTCCCAACTTTTACCATTTAAGTTGGTGGTATCAATCTCAAGCGTCAATTTATTTTTAAGATCGTCAATTTCTTCTGACTTGATACCTAGTGTTTTATTACCTCTAAGTTTTTCTAAAACTGCAACTAGTTTATTTCTGGTTTCAGCAACTTGCTCTTTAATAATTGGACCTTCAGCTGTCATAGCTTCTCCTCCCGGTCCGTCAAAACCATCTACAAAAAATCGAGTTGGAATCTCTTTATCCTTAAACCGTGCTGGTTTACCAAAATTCGGGTTTTCTGGGTCATCAATAATCCCACCAGCTGCCTCGTCAAAACGGCTTGTTACATTATTAATATAAGAAGTAAATTCAGCAATGATACTTTGCGCTTCTTCTGCTGCAGGTACAAGCGGTTTATATTCTTTCTTTTTCTTTACTTGCTCCTTCATAGAAGCAATTTTTCCAGTATTCGCTTCTTCGACCACTGCATTGGTGCGCTCCAACCCATCACGGAATTTGAAGAAAGCGTTGATGACCTCTGCGGATACGTTGAGTGCCAAGAGTGCCGTCAGAACGAGGTACATCAGATTAATCATAATCTGCCGCGGTTCCTTAGGAATAGACATATCTTATTAAATTTTAATGATTAATGATTAATGATTAACGGTTAATGATTCGTTTGTATATGATTTAGTAGTATTTCGATGAAGAAATATCCCAAAAATCACGAATCACTAATCACAAATCACTTATTCCCAAGATTACCCATGGCAGAAAGGATGTTACCATATACAGAGTTCAATGAACCTAAGTTCTTGTTCAATGCCCCCAACTGCTCTTTATATACACGCGTATCTTCGACTGAATCATTGATGTTAGACATCGCTTCATTCAAGTTGGTATAGAAATCACTCATTTTTTTGACTTGCTCACTTGTACCGGAGAAATCTACCTCTTGTAAGGCTTTGAGTGAATTCATACTACCCGACATGACTCTCAATTCGCCCAGCATACCTTCCAACTGACCTTCCATACGTTCTGTATTGATGTCAAGGTTGGCACTATCGCCGCGCATGTGTTGAATATCGCCACCTGATTTGTCAAGTCCCGGATATAATTTTTCCCAGTAATAATCTTTTTCAGGACCGATAAGCCCCAAGAAGAGGAAGATAAATGCCTCTGTCAACAAACCGGCTGCAAGAAGCCAACTAGCTTGTGGATGAGATTCAATTTTGGCTAAGGCACCGACCATAATAAGTGCTGCACCGATACCAATGATTAAGTTTTTTAGGTATTTGAAACCATAAGAATGAACGAAACTCATTTTTTGATTTGGATTTAAAAGTGATGAATAGTGAGTAGTGTGTCTGATAACTATTCGCTATAATTTTTCATCACCGAAGTTAGTTAAAAGGATATACAATTTTTCAAAAAAATCCTGTTACGACAGTTTTCCTGTCGTTCCGATTTTTTTTATAATATTTAAATGAAAATAATACCGTAGTGATTGGTTGAATAGTTCATCAGTTTATTAGTGACAAATTTTTGTCGAATCCATCACTAATAAACGATGAACGCATAAACTCTATTTAAAGTCATTCATGGTCTGCCCGAGTAGGGTACGTACATTACGGAAACCAATGTATGATTTAGCTGTATCTTGATATTCCCAGTGGCGTGTACCTGTTTGGATGTAGAAAGCAATATCTTTCCACGAACCGCCACGGATAACTTTGCGCTTCCATGATTTAGGGTCATCATCTTCGGCATCTATGCGGATGTCCGGATTCATATCGTGAATGTAGGAGTAAGCATTTTCAAAGAAAGTGGAAGAGGTCCACTCCGCTACGTTGCCCGACATATTGTACAAGCCATAATCGTTAGGGAAGTAAGCATCGCTTCTTGCAGTGTACATGGCACCATCTTCGGGATAGTTACCGCGTCCGGGCTTAAAGTTGGCGAGCAAACAGCCTTTGGCATTTCTTACATAGTAGCCCCCCCAAGGGTAAGGTGCAAAATCGTGACCACCGCGTGCCGCATATTCCCATTCAGCTTCGATAGGTAAGCGGAAGTCCTCTGTATTTGCCATACCTTTTTGCTTGGCATAAGCATTGGCATATTTAGTTCTCCAGTATGCGAAAGCATTGGCACGTTTCCAATCTACACCAACTACCGGATAGTCATCAAATGCCGGGTGCGCGAAGTAGTTGCGTGTATAAGGTTCGTTATAGGAGTAAGTAAAGTCACGTATCCAAACCAAGGTATCAGGATAAATTTCTGTTTGGTCTTTTTTGATAAAATCCTTACGGTTGGATTTGTAATTGTCATGCGCTGCGGCTTTCCAATCAAACCATTGATATTCAAAGACGAACTTGCGACTGTCCATTTCGTACTGACCGGAGAAACGCTCTTCTTCGGGATAGAACATATCCTCCAAGTCTTCCATGTTTTCCATGACATTGAGTTCTGTATCCCAATCCAATCGCGTATCGCCATTTTCTTGTTCAATGACCATGTCCAGGCGTGTGCGAGCGATAGAGTCTCTGACCCAATACACAAATTGGCGATATTCGTTATTTGTAATTTCGGTTTCATCCATATAGAAACCTTGAATGGAGATAGATTTTGGACGTTGCGTTAAACTAAAGCTAACGTCTTGGTCACTTGGTCCGATAGTTAATGTACCGGAAGGGATGTATGCCATACCATAAGGGCTGGTTTCTTTCCATGTAGGACGATCCAGTACACCTGTAAGTTGCCCGTTGTCACCCGACTTGCATGCTCCCATGGTTAGGATAATCATAAGAGCCAATAAACACTTTGAAACGTTTTTCATAATTCGCACCCGAATTTTTTTCGACAGTAAATTAGTAATTAGTTGATTAATAAGTTAGTCGGTATTTCGTCGAAATAACATTTAACTTTACTTAATATTTTTCAACTAATTTTATAAATTATTCAAGTTACTATTAACTTGAATGAATATGATTTTTTGACAAAAAACACGCAAATATAAGATTGTTTGATAACTTTTCTATCAATTATTGTACAAATTGAAAGGAATCTTACTTTACGCTGATTATGTCAATATTTTTTTCTTATAAATTTAAATTCAGAATAGAAATAATAAATTATTTATTTCTCTATACCTTTCTCTCTTCTGAATTTTAATAATAACGGGGATTATATATAGTCTTAGCAGGAATCATGCCGCCAATTTCTTTTTTCAAATTATAATTAATCATCACTTCGTGTGAGCCTGTGTGGTAGTTGCTCAAAGCTGATAGTGGTAAATCGTAAGCATAAGCCAGACGAATTTTAGGAGTGATATTCAACCCTGCAAAAATGATAAGTGCATCAATCGTATTTTGGTTGTAACCTCTAAACGAAGTTCCTGCAAATATATTGTCATTTAAAGTTGCTAAAACCGAAAAATCCATTTGCGTCTCCACGAAGTCAGACCTACTTAGAAAAGACGGTTGAAAAGCTAATCCGTCACTTATGTTAAATTTATATGCGGCATAGGCCGTATAGTTTCTTTTTAATTGTATTTCGGTGTTGATACCCGATTCGTAATTGATATAAGGTTCGGTTAGGTTATTTGCTGCAATGCCTATTTGTAACGATTTGGTATTCAAATATAAAGCTACACTTGTAGTTGGTGCTAGGGCAGTCTGCAAACCCAGCGGAATCAAGTCGTCATTATGATTAATCGTCGTTCCTTCATAATTGCCTTCGGGAGCAAGGAGTTTGCTGCCGTCTAAGGCTTTTTGAATTATTCCGCCACCTACGCCGAGCGATAATCTTGTGTTGGCAGAAAGCCTTGCTATATAGTTGTACGATAAACGTACCGAAGTGTTCCGCTCTGCACCGAGTATGTCATTTTCAATGCTCAAACCCACACCGCCACTCATATATTGCCACGGGAGATGTACATTAATGTTTTGTGTAATCGGACTACCTTCCAAGCCAAGCCACTGTTTACGGAACACACCCGTCGCACTAAGATAGTCGTCCATACCTGCATAAGCGATATTGTGGTGGTACTGATTGAGCATGTACAAACTGTATTGTGCGGGTTGTTGCGCCTCCATTTTGACGATGCCCAAAAGCACAAAAAGTGGTATGAAAAGATGTATCCTCATTAAAAATGTGCTAATGCAAGTAATATGATAATGTTAAAATACTTTAGTTGCAATAATGTTTTAATGTGACATAGAGCAATGTGTTGATATTAAAAATTTATTACTACTATTAAAACAACGAGATTTATTATTTATTATTTCATAAAAATAGTTTATAAAAATACAAATACGTAATATTACATTTTTTTTAACTATTATTTAACATTTCTTTAAATTCATCTAAGCTCTCTGTTGGTGCCTGACACGCATAATTGCGACACAAATATATAAGTGTTTCCCCTGCTTCGGCATATTTGCCAATGAGTAAGGGATGTGCTTCACTTTCCGTTTTGGCAGCCATAATGACCTTGTGCGGAATGTATTGCTCACGTATTTGTGCAGCTATATTTTCCGCCTCCTCTCCTACTACCGCAATTTCGGCATAAGGATAGACCTTAGCCATGAGTGCCTCCGCCCAACGTGCAAATGAGGTCGGATAATTTTGTATCGCCACCTGCATTTTGTTGAGCATCTTATCCGCAATTTCTGCATATTCATTATTGCCAAACAGCAAGCTGAGTCGTTGCAGATTGTGAATCATCGTCGAATTGCCCGAAGGAGTGGCATTATCGTAAAATTGTCTTTGACGAACAATCACATCTTTCTGATTATCAGTCGTGTAATAAAATAATTGATGCGTTTTATCAAAGAACTTTTCGATAGTATAGCCGGTCAGTTGAGCGGCTTTATCCAAGTATTTTGTGTCAAAAGTAATTTCGTAAGCATCTATAAGGGCAGCAATCAGGAAGGCATAATCGTTGAGAAATGCCTCGTATTTTGCCACACCGTTTTTGTAGGTATGAAAGAGAGCTGTACTGCCTTCTGCTTGTGGAAATTTTTTGAATATAAAAGCCAGATTGTCTTCTACAATTTGGCGATACGTTTCGTTTTGAGTAGCTTCGTAAGCCTTCGCAAATCCTGTACACATCAACGCATTCCAATCCAAGAGTATCTTATCATCCAAGCCCGGTTTGATGCGTTTTTCACGATGTTGGAAAAGTTTTTGACCAAGTGTGTCCAACTTTTCTTTAGTTTGTACGAAATCCAAAGCGTTTTGTTCCGTAAAGGTTTGAAGATATATAGGGCGATTAAGTATATTTTTATGTTCCCAATTGCCTTCTTCACTCACATCGTAGAATGCACAAAACAATTCGGCATCCGCTCCCAACACTTCCTCAATTTCCGATTTATCCCATACAAAAAACTTACCTTCCACACCTTCCGAATCTGCATCTTGAGCAGCATAAAAACCGCCTTCTTCACTTATCATTTCACGTTGGATATAGGTCAGCGTTTCGTTGATGGTTTCTTTGTAGAGCGGCTTGCCCGTCAACTTACAGGCATCAGCCAATAAGCGTACCAAAAGGGCATTATCATATAACATTTTTTCAAAATGCGGAATCAGCCAAGCCCTGTCGGTCGCGTATCGTGCAAATCCACCGCCGATTTGGTCATAGATTCCACCCTGAATCATTTTATCCAATGACAAAACAACATGGTCAAGGGCTTCCTGTGCATTTGCCCCCGCAATATTTTTTGTATGATAATAATATTTCAATAAATAGCTCAACGCCATACTGCCCGGAAATTTGGGCGCAGCGCCAAAGCCCCCTTCTACCCTATCAAATCGCTCCCTTATTTTATAAAAAATATCTTGCAGTAGTTGGAAATCCTCAATGCGTTTTTCCTGCGTTCCAATCCTGTCCATCAATGCGGTATCCGACTTTTCAAGATGCTGCATGAGTTGCTTGGCTTGCTCTTCTACGGTCTCCCGCTTATTGAGAAACGAACTGGAAATAGATTGCAATACCTGACTCCATGACGGACGCTGATACTTTGACACAGGCGGAAAATATGTACCCCCATAAAAAGGACGTGCATCCGGTGTTAAAAAACAGTTAAGGGGCCAACCACCCGCTCCGGTCAACACTTGTACGGCTTCCATATATATGGCATCAATGTCGGGGCGTTCTTCTCTATCCACTTTTATATTAACAAAATGCTCGTTCATATACGCAGCAATTTGCTCATCTTCAAAGGATTCATGTTCCATCACATGACACCAATGGCAGGCAGAATACCCAATACTGACCAAGATAGGTTTGTTTTCAGCTTTGGCTTTTTGCAAGGCTTCATCGCTCCAAGGATACCAATCCACCGGATTGTGAGCGTGCTGCAATAGGTAAGGGCTTGTTTCGTGGATAAGGCGGTTTGGCATGTGGTGAATGTAAAATGTAAACTCAATTTTTGTATTATAATTTTATATTGTTTATAATATATTGATTAATAATTTTTTATTAAAATAAAAATTATTTATTATAAATTATTTTTTAATTTATAATTATTTTAAAATCAAAATATTAATAAATTTATAATTATTATAATGCAAAAACGGCTTGTAAAATAATGAATTAAAAATGTAAAAGTAGCGATAGGATGTGAAATACTTTTATTTTAGAAAAATTATTTATAAAAAATTACCCCAAGTTGAATATGTCGTCACCAAGTTTTAAAATCGAACAATGGTATGTAACGCCGTCAGCCTGACGGCAAAGCACCGATTACCGTCAGGCTGACGGTGTTACATGCTCTCGATATTTGAATATTCTTCCAAAAATCCCTAACTTGCATACATGACAATTACGATTAACATAGAAAATGTAAAAACCACTAACTTGTAAAGTAATGAATGACTACAAATTAGACCGGACAGCTTTCAAAATGCAGACTTTCGAGGAGGCAGATATGCAGTATGAATTTTGGAAAAAGCAAAGCATAGACGAGCGATTTCGTGCAGCTTTTTACCTCAATAGTATTGCCTATGATTTTGATTTGAATAACCCTCCACGTATCAATAAGACCGTTTTTTCTATGCGAAAACTTGCCCACTGATGAATATCTTTAATACTGATTTTCAGGATTTTATCACTGCATTGAACGATAACGATGTAGAATACATATTACTTGGTGGATATGCAGTAATTCTACACGGCTACTCGCGCAATACGGGGGATATGGATATTTTTGTGAGAAAAAGTGAAGAAAATTATCGCAAATTACAACTTGCTTTCCGACAGTTTGGGATGCCGATGTTTGATATGACATTGGATAATTTTCTGCATAATTCTACATTAGATGTATTTACTTTTGGTATGCCACCCGTGAGTATTGATATTTTGACTCAGCCAAAAGAATTAGATTTTGATGAGGCATTTGAAAATGCTGAAATGAAAGAGGTGGACGGAATAAATATCAAAGTAATTCATCTGAATGACCTTATCCGACAGAAAAAAGCAGTAAATCGTGCGAAAGATTTGAATGATATTGAGCATTTAAGTGGATTAAGCGAAGAAGAATAAAGCACACCTCAAATTATCATATTTATTTTAAAACAATCGCCTTTCCTTGATATTTGAATATCTACCTAAAAACCCCTAACTTGCATACATGACAATTACGATTAACATAGAAAATGCAGCCGAATATCAATGGATTGCCAAATATCTTGACGAATTGAAGAGTCATCCGACAGTGAAAGTGGACATTCAAAATGCTGATGAAAAAGATTGGGATAAAGCTGTTCAAGACTTGCGAGACTTTATCAAGTATGATGCTCCTAAAATAGATAAAATCGAATGGATGACAAGAGAAGAACGCAATGAAAGATAAAATTTTTTGGGATAGCAATCTTTGGGTCTATGTAGCTCTGGATGTATTGAGTCCACCGGAAGTTACCAAACAAAATGCACTTTTGAACATGCTGTCGAAGCGACCACATTTGGTATCTTCCGCACAGGTGTTCAATGAAGTTGGCAATGTTTTACAGAGAAAATATAAATATTCAGAACAGAAAACAGCCAAATTTTTTGAAAAAATAGACCGATTCACCCACTGCATTCCACTTACTAAAGACCTCTCTTTCAAAGCCTTAGACCTCAAGGCACGGTATCAATTGAGTTGGTTTGACAGTCTCATCGTAGCGGCTGCACTGGAAGCGGAATGTGATATACTTTATACCGAAGATTTGCATGACGAATTGGTTGTTGAACAAACCCTGACTGTCAAAAATCCTTTTAAGTCTATGTTGGGATAGTGATTGAATACTACTTAAATTATCGTAGAAATCCCTTCCGACACTCTATCATAATACACATTAGCACCTGTAATGATAGCTGAAATAACATCGCCCATTTGCGAACAAGTGTAGGTGATGGTCGGTTGCAAATCGGGTGTTCCGATGCCTTTCTCCAGACAAGAACTTACCGCTTGATCAATAGCCATAGCTTCCTCGAAAAGTCCGAAAGATTTGAGCATTAAGACGACGGAATGAATGGTAGCAATCGGGTTGGCAATATCTTTTCCGGCAGCTTGCGGATACGAGCCATGTATGGGTTCGAACAGCGATGTTTTGATGCCTTGCGACGAAGACGGCAACATACCTAATGACCCAACCAAAACGCTTGATTCGTCCGAAATAATATCGCCAAACATATTGCTGGTCAAAATAACATCAAATTGTTTGGGATGTATAACTAACTGCATCGCAGCATTATCTACAAACATAAAATCCAATTCGACCTTCGGGTATTGCTTTGCAAACTCAGTGACAACTCTACGCCATAGGCGCGAGGTTTCAAGTACATTTGCCTTGTCTATCAAGGTGACTTTTTTGCGGCGGTGCATGGCAGCTTCAAAGGCAGATTTGGCGATGCGCTCTATTTCATTGACTGAATACGTGCAAGTATCGAATGCAGTTTGACCATCTTTACTTGTCGCTTTTTCTCCGAAATATATCCCGCCGGTTAGCTCGCGGTAAATGACCATATCCACACCTTTTATATTGTCCTCTTTTAAAGGTGAAAGATGCAATAATTTTGGATATGTTTTGACCGGACGAACATTGCAATACAAACCCAATTTTCGACGTAAACGCAACAAACCTTGTTCGGGTCTGACCTTCAAATCAGGATTATTATCGAACTTCGGATCACCGATAGCACCCAAGAGTACGGCATCGGCATTGAGACAGGCTTCAACGGTTTTTTCGGGTAGCGGGTTGCCCGTTTTTTGAATCGCTATTGCACCAATATTCGCATGAATATATTTAAATTCATGTTCATATTTTTCCCCTATGGCATCCAATACTTTAAGTCCTTGCTTGACGACTTCCGGTCCTATGCCATCGCCGGATAATACAGCTATTTTCTTTTTCATTGATATTCTATTGGTGTCCGCTGTTTATCAGTCCGCTGTCCACAGTCTCGCGTTAGTCAGCGGACAGCGGACAGCGGACTGAAAGACTGTGGACTAAAAAATCACTTGTTTTTGTTCAAATTGTTCGATTTCTTCTTTCAAAGTTAGCAAATAATCGATATCATCATAGCCATTTAGCAAACAAGTTTTTTTGTATACATCAATTTCAAAGTTTTCCGTCTTTTGAGTCGGCACTATCGTAATTTCTTGTGCTTCAAGGTCTATGCGAATTTGTGTTTGTGGATTTTTTTCAATTTCTGTAAAAATCTTATGCAAAAATTCATCAGAAACCTTAACAGGCAGTAGCCCGTTATTCAAAGCATTACTTTTAAAAATATCCGCAAAAAAACTAGACACTACGGCACGAAAACCATAGTCATAAATCGCCCATACTGCATGTTCGCGGCTTGAGCCACAACCGAAGTTTTTGCCCGCTACCAATACCTTTCCCTCGTAGGTCGGATTATTCAAAATAAAATCGCGCTTAGGGCTGCGGTCTCCATCATATCGCCAATCACAAAACAGATTTTCACCAAAACCTTCCCGCGTAGTAGCTTTCAAAAAACGGGCGGGGATGATTTGGTCGGTATCCACATTTTCGATAGGTAAGGGAACAGCGGTCGAGCTAAGTGTCGTAAATTTTTCCATAATATATTTTTGTTTTGAACCACGAAGCGCACTAAGGGCATGAAGGTCGAACAGACGTAAAAGTAAACGAAGTTTTTAGTGTACTTTATCTTAATTCGACTTTCGTGTTCTTAGTGCGCTTTGTGGTTCAAAAAACATTCAAATTAAAGTTCGGACATCTACAATTTTTCCGGCTACGGCGGTCGCAGCGGCGGTCAGCGGACTTGCCAAAATGGTTCTTGCGCCCGGTCCTTGTCTGCCTTCAAAGTTTCGGTTGGAGGTCGAGACACAGTATTCTCCAGCGGGTACTTTATCCTCATTCATGCCCAAGCAAGCGGAGCAACCGGGTTCGCGCAGTTCAAATCCGGCTTCGAGCAATATCTTGTCCAAGCCTTCGCGTTTGGCTTGGGCTTCTACTTGTTTGGAGCCGGGAACGACCATGACATTGACGTGCGCTGCCTTGCGTTTTCCTTTTACAAAATTGGCAACCAAACGCAAATCCTCAATCCGCGAATTGGTGCAACTACCGATAAAAACATAATTTATCGGTTTACCAATCATATTTTCTCCAGCATCTAAATCCATGTAATTCAATGACTTCTGTAAGGATTTCGCGTTTTCTGTTTCTTCTAATGTCGGTATATTTTCGGAAATACGAATACCCATACCCGGATTTGTGCCATACGTGACCATCGGTTCAATGTCTTCCGCTTTGAAGTAATATTCTTTATCAAAAACGGCATCGTCATCGCTTTTCAACGTCCGCCAATGCGCTACTGCCGCTTCGTATTCTGCGCCTTGTGGTGCAAATTTTCTACCTTTTATATAGTCAAAAGTCGTCTCGTCGGGAGCAATAATACCGCCTCTCGCCCCCATTTCAATACTCATATTACAAATCGTCATTCGCGCTTCCATTGAAAGGTTGCGAATCGTACTGCCCGCATATTCTACAAAGTAACCCGTACCACCGCTTGTCGTCAATTTTGAAATAATATATAAAATAATATCTTTCGATAATACACCATTTTGCAATTCGCCATCCACTGTGACACGCATCGTTTTTGGCTTCGTTTGAATGAGACATTGAGTTGCCATCACCTGCTCAATTTGACTTGTACCAATGCCGAATGCCACACATCCAAACGCCCCATGCGTAGAGGTATGACTGTCGCCACATACCATCGTCATGCCCGGTTTGGTGATGCCCAATTCAGGTCCGATGACGTGTACAATGCCTTGATAAGCATGACCCAAGCCATAGAGTTCGAGACCGTGTTTGTCGCAATTTTTAATCAAGGTATCTACCTGATGTCGGGAGAGTTTTTCGGTAATCGGCAGGTGCTGATTTTTGGTGGGTACATTATGGTCAGCCGTAGCGACGATTTTTTCTTTTCGGAACAGCGGCAGACCGCGAGCCTCCAATCCTGCGAATGCTTGTGGGCTAGTCACTTCGTGTATAAAATGACGGTCAATATACAGCACTTGGGAGCCACTCTCTAAGGTCTTGACGATGTGGGCATCCCATATTTTATCAAATAATGTATTCAATTTTTTTTAAATTTAAAATGTAAAATAATAAATGTAAAATGTAAAAGTGAAATTAGTTATAAGTTCAAATATTAAATTTAATTTTAACAATTATTCTTCTATTTAAAAATTTGAAAATCAAATAGATAATATAAAATTCTCGCGTACTACCACTTTTAAATTTTACATTTATTATTTTACATTTCCTATGCTCTTATAGCAACTAATTTACTGGATAATAAAATTTCTAAATCCACTTCATCCACTTCTTTTTTTCTATCCGCTAATTTAAGAAAATCTACGTAAATTATATCCAATTGGTCTTTCGTCAAATCGTAACCAACTGCCTTTGCACGGTACGCAAGCGCAGCACGTCCGCTACGTGCAGTGAGGACAATCGCCGACTGGTCAACGCCTACATCTGCGGGGTCAATGATTTCGTAAGTTTCGCGTTTTTTAATCACGCCGTCTTGGTGTATGCCCGATGAATGAGCAAAGGCATTTGCACCGACAATCGCCTTGTTGGGTTGTACCGGAACGCCCATTTTTTCAGAGACCAATTGGCTCATATAATTGAGCATTTTTGTGTTGATATTCGTTTCAAAATCAAGCAGTGTGTGTTGGCGCATAATCATCACGACCTCTTCGAGTGAGGTATTCCCGGCTCGTTCTCCGATACCGTTTATGGTACATTCTATTTGTTGTGCGCCGTTCTGAATTCCGGCAATAGAGTTGGCAGTTGCCAAGCCCAAATCATTGTGACAATGTGTAGATAGTATCGCTTTTTCTATGCCTTTTACGTTCTCTTTCAAGTACTTAATCTTCTCACCGTACTCATTTGGCAGACAGTAACCTGTCGTGTCAGGAATGTTCAAAACTGTTGCTCCCGCCTTAATCACCGCTTCTAATACGCGAGCCAAATATTCATTGTCAGTACGTCCGGCATCTTCTGCATAGAACTCAATATCTTCCACATATTGCTTGGCATATTTGACAGCAGCTACGGCGCGTTCCAAGATTTTTTCTTGCGTAGAGCGCAACTTATGTGTAATATGTATTTTGGAAGTTCCGATACCCGTATGTATGCGCGGACGCTTGGCGTGTTTGAGTGCATCGGCAGCTACATCTATGTCTTTTTGCACCGCACGGGTCAGTCCGCAAACGCTAGGCTTGCTGACGGTTTTACAAATTTCTTGCACACTCCGAAAATCGCCCGGACTAGAGACCGGAAAACCCGCTTCAATGACATCTACGCCAAGCCGTTCCAACTCCCGCGCTATTTCTACTTTCTGTCGCGTATTCAATTTGCAACCCGGCACCTGCTCACCGTCGCGTAAGGTGGTATCAAAAATATATATTCTATTATCACTCATTTTTCTATTTTTTTATTTAAAAACCGCTATGTTTGTCACTCGCTTTGGTAATTTATTTCTTTACTATTACATTGTTTTATTATTAAATTGATTGAGCAATCATTTAAATGTAATCGCAAAACCTAAACGATGAACTTTTGATAAAGTTAGCTGTATCCTTGTTGAGTTTGACTTTTAATTAAAAATGTATTACAGCATCCATGTGAAAAGCAATAATTATAAATCGTTGATAATCAATTAAATAAAAATATTTTATTACAATGCCAAAGCTACAAACAGATTATTTGATAGAGTTGATTCGCACACTGACGAAGGCGGAAAAGCGACATTTCCGCTTATTGGTGAAACGCAATCAGGCGAATGAAGAGTTATTGTTTTTGCAATTGTTTGATTTGTTGGACAAGCGAAAACACTATGACGAGGCTCTAGTTTTACGAAAAATACCTGCCATTAAAAAACGTCAACTTTCCAATCTTAAAGCCCACCTATACAAGCAGTTGCTGCTCTCTTTGCGCTTGCTGTATCGTCCGCACAATACGGATATAGAGATTCGCGAACGCTTGGATTATGCGCGAGTTTTGTACAATAAAGGGCTATATCGGCAAAGCCTTGAAATATTGGATAAAGCCAAATCAATTGCCCGAAATGCCCGCCTGAATGCACTGACTTTGGAGATATTAGATTTTGAAAAACTCATTGATGGTCAGTATATTACGCGGAGTATTGATACTCGTGCAGAGACATTGGCAGAGGAATCGAAGGAGCAAATTATGAGGGTTTCGCGCACTCACGAATTTTCAAATTTATCATTACAGTTATATGGCTTGTATTTAAAAATGGGCTTGGTAAGAAACCGCGAGGAAAAGGATTTTGTGCATGTTTTTTTTCAGAAAAATTTACCTAAATACGACTTACAGGAATTGGGATTTTATGAAAAGTTGTATCTCTACCAAGCCTACGATTGGTACTCATTGATGAATCAGGATATTCACCTTTACTACAAGTATGCAAGGCTGTGGGTGGAGCTATTTGATGAATATTCTGATATGATAAAGCTGCAAACTCCGTTGTTTTTGAAAGGTTTACATAATCTTTTAAATTCACTATTTATGGCGGGGCGGTACGATAAATTTATGGAAGTCTTGGAGCGGTTAGAAAGTTTTGATGTGGGTAATACGGATAAACCGACGAATAATATTGAGGGTTTATTTTATTTATTTAAATATATTCATCGTATTAATTTACATTTTATCTCGGGTACTTTTTCGGAAGGAACGGCGATAGCACCCGATTTGGATAAACTGCTGAATGATAATCCTTATAATTGGGATGACCACCGAATTTTAGTATTTAGATATAAGATAGCTTGTATATATTTTGGCAGTGGCGATAATGAACGGGCTATTGATTATTTGAATGAAATTATTAATAAAAAACAACCTGATTTTCGGGAAGATACGCAATGTTTTGCACGTATTTTGAATCTTTTGGCACATTTCGAATTGGGTAATGAAACGCTAGTTGCCTATCAGGTCAAATCGGTATATCGCTTCTTGATTAAAATGGAGGATTTGCATGAGGTACAAAAGGAAATTTTGAAATTTTTACGAAAATTACCGAAAACATACAAGTATGAATTGAAGGATGAATTTACGAAATTGAAAGATACCCTCCTCAAATTGGAAAATCATCCGTATGAGAAACGCCCGTTTATATATTTGGATATTATTTCATGGTTGGAAAGTAAAATTGAAGGACGGACGGTACAGGAGGTGATTCGGGAGAAGTTTTTGAAAGGGCAGCGTCGTTTATGATACTAATTCAAATTTCATCATCGCCTTCAATACATTCTCTGTACTGATAACCAAATTTACAATTTTTTTCTAAATTTTCGACAAATTTATCTGATTGGTTGACACTTCATACGATATTAATTTTATACAAAATATAAATAACCCGTTTGGTAAACTTTTCAAGTTTGCTAAACGTGGGCAGGGTACTAAAATTTATAATTATCTAAAAATCAGTACTTTACTTCTCCGATAGCTATCGGAGACCAAACTTTTTGAAGTTTAGCAAACGGAGTATTTTTTGTCGTTTGGATAAACTTGTCGAGGTTTTCAAAATATATCGGTTATCTCATATTTTTCCGGTAAAATCTAAATGTCTGACGAGTTTTAAGCCCGAACATCCTCTATATTAAAAATTAGCAACCGTTTCTGTACGCCAAGATAAGCCTTCAACTATCCGCATATTTAGCAAGTGAGTAAGGCACAAATATAGATACCTAAAAACTATAATGCACTGACTCCGTATCGTTTAGACGCAACGCAGGCTGGAAGCACTACGCTACGGGTGTCAAGAAAAAGCGTTTTTTAATATAAAAAAAGACCTCGTTAGTTCGTCTGAATAATAAGGTTTTTTTATCTATATGATATAAATCTAAAATAATAATATGAGCATTGATTTCGCCCGAAAAACTTGCCTTGCATTTTGAAAATGCAAGGCAAGTTTGCCCAAGTTTTCCATAAAAGAACCCGTTTGCTAAACTTTACAAAGTTCAACAAACGGGTTCTTAAAACTATTGGAATGAATAGATTTTTGGTAGTGCTATAAATATAATGCTCTTACTTGCCTTGCATTTTGGAAATGCAAGGCAAGTTGCACAACTTTCAGCATTACATTTGCAGGGCTACCAGATTTTTTACCTCATCAAAGTCACATCCCCTTTATATGGTATGCTAATGCCATCAATAAATTCTATCTCCGCCACATAGACAAACACACCCGGATTGAGGTCTCTGCCCCTGTATGTGCCATCCCAACCTTGTTCAGGGTCATTGGTGCCGAAATTTTCGGCTTCAAAGAGCAACTCTCCCCAACGGTCATAGATGCGGAAAGACACTACATTGGTCACGCCTGCACCACCGAATATCATAAAGACATCATTTGAGCCATCGCCATTTGGTGAAAAAATATTAGGAATATATACATTTCTGTCTTTGTTGATAAAAACGGTAATCTCGTCCGTAGCCTTACAGCCTGTGATGCTGTCGGTAGCGGTAACGATATAGGTCATATCATCAAGTGGTGAGGCGATAGGATTGTCGCAAGCCGTACAATCCAAGCCTTCTGCCGGAGACCAACTCAATCCAAAATTATTGCCCGGCGGCTGATTGATTTGAGCGGATAACTGTATGCTATCGCCAAACAAAATTGTCTCATCCATACCCGCATCTACGATGACTTCAAAAGGTTGTTCGACCAATATTTCATCAGTATAAACACACATTCCGGCATCTTGTACATAGACGGTATAAAGCCCTGCTGCTAAACCAAAGAACTCTGTATCCGGTGTAAATATTTCACCATCAAGCGAATACGTATAAGGTTCCATACCACCTGTTGTGCCTTCTACTACGATAATACCGTTGGCATCGCCAAAGCAAGTAGCAGGCATCGAACTCAACTGCATGGTGACATCTGTGGGTTCATCAATGCTGACACTTATCGTATCTGTACAGCCATTTTCGTCAGAGACGGTCACGCTATATGTACCAAGCGGAAGGTTGAGTGCAGTTTGTGTATCTTGAAAACCCGTCTCTGCCGACCATTGGTAAGCATAGCTTGGCGTGCCGCCTTCGGGTTCTACGGTCACAAAACCATCATCGCCACCATTACAATTTGGTGCCTGACCGGAAGCAGTCAAAGTCAAGGGTGCCGCAGGTTGAACTATCGTAATATTTATCGGTGGTGTTTGGCAGCCATTAGCATCTGTGACCACTACGGTATAAATTCCTGCGGGCAAGCTATCAATTGAAGAAGAAGGTCCGCTGTCTGTACCCAAATCCAGAGAATCGGTAAACCATTCGTAAGTGTAGCTGGGTATGCCACCTGTGGGAGTCATCGTTACCGAACCATCGCTGCCACCAAAACAACTTACAGGCATAGAACTTCCACCCGGAAAAATCGGAACAGGATTTTCTATCATAAAGGTGTCAATGACCATACAGCCGGATGCGTCGGTTACAGTCAGCGTGTGTTCGCCGGCACATAAGGCACTGGCGTTGTCGGTGGTTTCGCCATTATCCCAAAGGTAGGAGAAACCGCCTGTACCACCATTTGCCAAGACCGAAGCCTCCCCGTCGCAATCGCCTACGCAATTGGTCAATGAAGTGCTAATATCCAGTATAATTTGAGGAGGTTCTACCAAAGTCAAATTGCCATTAACGGTACATCCATTGGCATCCGTCACGATGAGTGAGTGATTTCCTGCGGATAAATCCGTTGCTGTATCGCTTGCCTGTCCGTCAGACCAAGCGTAGTTGTATGGCATTGTTCCACCTTCGACGGTGGACATAATACTGCCATTCGTCTCTCCAAAACAAGCCGGGTCTGTACCTGTCAAATCAAGGGTTAGTTCGTCGGGTTCAATGATTTCGACTTCGGCGGTTATCGTACAATTATTTAAATCCGTCACCGTAATAATGTGCATTCCTGCGGGCAACATGACAGCCGTTTCTGTGGTCTCTCCACTCCCACCCCATTCGTACTCATAAGGCGGTGTGCCACCCATTGAGGTGACGGTAGCTGTACCATTGGTCTGTCCGTTACAAAGAACACCCATAACATCACTGACGGCAATCGTCAACTCGTCCGGCTCGGTGATTGTAATGGTTTCTACTAATGTACAATTATTCATATCCGTAATCGACACCATGTATATGCCTGCTGTAAGATTAGAAACCGAAGCTGTGAAAACACCGCCTGCATTGGCACTCCATTGATAGCTGTATTCGCCGTTGGCATCGGGCGTTCCGCCTGTGGGCGTGACTGTCGCACTAGCATCATCACCGCCATTACAACTTACATTCATTGCATCTATTGTAGATGTAATGGCTTGTGGTTCAGTGATTTCAACCATGTTTTCGGCTGTACATCCATTGGCATCCGTTACGGTGACGCTGTATGTTCCTGCTATGAGGCTTCCGGCAGTGGCAGTCATTTGATTATTGGCAGCAGCATCCCATTGATAGGTATAATTACCCGTAGCATCGGGCGTTCCGCCTGTGGCGGTTGCTGTTGCTTGTCCGTCATTTCCACTATTACATCCTACATTATTATCTGTATTAATATTGACTTCTAAAAGGGGTGGTTCCATGATTTCGACCTCGCCTGTAATGGTACATCCGCTGTCGTCCGTTACGGTTACGGTGTGCATACCTGCGGGTAAATTGGTGGCTGCATCCGTCATTTGATTCCCTGCGCTTGCACTCCATTCATAATTATAATTTCCGGCTGCATCGGGTGTGCCACCTGTCGGAATGGCGGTTGCACTACCGTCTGTTCCACCTGCACATTTTACATCTGCGTTGGCTTCTACATTCAAATCAAGTGCATTGGGAGCGGTGATGTCTATGCTGCCTGTATTTGTACAGCCATTGGCATCTGTGACCGTTACGGTGTGCATACCAACGGGTAAATTATTGGCTAAGGCAGTGATTTGACTTCCGGCACTTGCACTCCACTCGTAGGTGTAATTGCCCGAAGCATCGGGCGTTCCGCCGGAAGGTACTGCGGTTGCACTACCGTCATTTCCACCATCACAATTTACATTATTATTTAAATTAACCATGACCGTTAATTCGCCGGGTTCGGTGATGTCCACACTTCCGATGATTTCGCAACCATTATCATCTGTAACGGTGACGGTGTATGTACCTGCCGCAAGATTGCTGACTGAAGCTGTGGCAAAACCTCCGGCATTGGTATCCCATTGATAGGTGTAATTGCCATTGGCATCAGGCGTACCACCGGAAGGTGAGGCGGTTGCACTACCGTCATTGCTGCCATTACAATTGACATTAGTATCGGCGGTTACATCTAAAGTGAGTGCATCAGGTTCGGTAATAGTGGCTTCACCGGTAACTGTACATCCATTATCATCTGTAACGGTGACGGTGTATGTGCCAGCCATTAAACCCCCGGCTGTGGCGGTACTTTGGTTGGCTGCATTAGCATCCCACTGATAGGTATAAGATCCTGCGGCATTAGGTGTTCCGCCTTGTGCATTAGCTGTTAATTGTCCGTTATTTCCCGCATTACAATTTACATTATTATCAATAGAAATATTTACTAATAAAATATCAGGTTCGGTTATTATTACTTCTACTATATCTTCACAATCTTTAAAATCTGTAAGGGTAACGCTATGTGTACCTGCGGGAAGATTGGTAGCCGTAGCCGTCGTCTGGCTGCCTGCACTTGCACTCCACTCGTAGGTATAATCTGCATTCGGGTCGGTGAAGTCTAATGTACCGCCTGTCGCAGAAGCCGTTGCTTGTCCGTCATTTCCACCATTACAAGTGACTTGTTCGTCGGCATTGACCGTAGCTACAAGGAGTGGAGGTTCTACCAACTCGACTTCTCCGGTTGCTATACATCCACTATCATCTGTAACAGTGACCATGTAAATTCCTATCGGAAGATTAAAGGCTGTGGCAGTGCTTTGTCCGTTGGCATTGGCACTCCATTCATAATCATAATTACCATTGGCATCAGGCGTACCACCTTGCGGTGTAGCCGTCACAAAACCATCGCTGCCTCCGAAACAACTGATTTCATTGCTACCCAATATAAGATTTAATTGTTCGGGTTCTATGATTTCAACTTCATCGGTTTTTTCACATCCATTATCATCTGTAACAGTGACACTGTACATACCTGCTGACAGATTTGTAGCCATAGCAGTGTTCTGACCATCACTCCATTGATAATTATAATTACCTGCCGCATCGGGTGTTCCACCATTGGCAGTGACGCTGGCTTGTCCGTTGGTTTCACCATTACACAATATATTATTATCCACACTTGCAGCTATCAATAATTCGGTTGGTTCATTGACCACATATTGTGCTGACCCTGTACATCCTGCCGCATCTGTTATTGTTAAAAAGTAAGTATCAGCGGATAAGCCCGTAGCAGTTTGAACATTGCCTGTATTGGCATTGGCAGACCAAGTGTAGGTATAAGGTAAATTGGTACTTCCTTCAGGATTCGCGGTAATCGAACCGGAAGATTCGCCGTTGCAATTGACATCTTGGGTTGTACCCGAATCGGTAATGACGACTGTACTTGCTATAAAGCCATCGGCAGTAGCGACACAGCCTTGTGCGTCTGTTACCGTAACGGCGTAGCTGCCCGGATTAAGATTGTTGGCACCGGGAGCATTGAGTGTATTGTCATGCGACCAAGTGAAGTTGTAAGGTTCTGTACCACCATTCGGCTCGGCAACCAAAGCGCCGTCCATACTTCCTTCACAACTTGCATTATTGACAAGGTTGACTTGAGTAGTAAGTAAACTGGGTTCGGCGAGTGTAGTGGAGGCAGTGGCTACGCAGCCGTTGGCATCTTCTATCGTCAGTCCATAAAATCCGGCGGTAAGTCCGGTAATACTTTCGGTCATTTGACCGTTTGACCAAGTATAAGTAAAAGGCGCAACACCTCCTGTGACAACACCATCTATGCTTCCGGTGCTTTCTCCAAAACATGCCGGGTCGGTTTCGTTTTCAAGGAAAGCACCAATAGCTACGGGTTGTTCGACTTCGGCAGATGCAGTGGCTTCGCAACCATTGACATCTGTTACCGTAACGGTATATACACCGGCAGTCAAACCACCAACTGTGGGTGTACCTCCCGGAGAACCTGACCATTGATAATTATAAGGTTCGGTTCCGCCCATAGGCATGGCAGTGATGCTTCCGTCGCTACCGTCGGCACAAGTGACACTGTCGGCTAGGGCTGTAAGCGTCATGGCAGACCCTGCCATAATTGTTACCATATCACCTATTACTGTACAGCCTTCACTATCTGTGACGGTAACGGTGTAATTTCCTGCGCTGAGTCCGCTAGCGGTGGCGGTCATTGCACCATTTGACCATTCAAAGTTGTATGGTGCTGTACCGCTTCCTGGTAATGCGGTGGCTGTACCGTCATTTGCACCCTGACAGGTTTCATCGGTAAAATTTGATACATCTACCGTAGGTGCAGCCAAAGAGAATCCTTGAAATGCACGGCTACATCCTTGCCCGCCTTCGTCGCCTACTACAATAATATAAGGGGTTTCCGGCGGGTGGTCGGAAATAGTATAAGTACCATTGGGTGCTACTGTGCCTTGCGGTCCATCACCCGTTATGGTGTAATTTGAGCCATTGAAATCGGGATGTCCACCGCTTAATTGGAAGGATATTTCAACGCCACCTGTCATGTTACAAGTCTGCGTAATGACTGCACTGATAGAATCCAGAAAAGTGACTGCTATGGCTTGGTCGGCATTGGAATCGAAGCAATCAATACCACCTCCCACGCCAAAACCATATATCGCTATGTCATCGCCATTGGAACCATCCACATCAAAACTGTAAATAGTGGTGAAATAGTAGGTTGAATTGGGTTGAATGGTGGTCGTTGTGCCTGTATTCCCATTAATGATAGTGAGACCGACAAAAGCTCCAATAGAGTTTTGTGCTTGTCCTCCGGGTGCGGGGGATGTTCCTAATATACCGACAAAATTCGGGTCATCCTCAGCATAAACACCTGACGGCACATCACTAAATATAGCATAGCCTACGCCATTATACATATCACCATCGCCGGGAGTATTATCGGCTGATGTACCGTCCTCAAAGCTACCGCTGAAATCATTGTTGGATATCATGATAAATTCATTATCGTAGCAAACGCTTTGTGTGTTGATATTGAATGTACCTGCATTTGCCTCACAATTGCACTGCGTAAAAGTAACAGAGGTAAAATCCAACAAGCTACACCCCAACCCATCATCAGTGATAGAAAACAGATAATCGCCATTTGTACCGCTTGTGATATTGATAGATGCGCCTGTTCCGGTGGTGGTCACTCCGTTGGGGTCGGTGTATGACCATGAGTAGTCTGCGGTATTATCAACACTCGGAAAACCTCCTAATAAGTCAATGGTAATATCGCAGTTATTTGTATTTACATCAGCACCGAGTGGAGGGTTCATATATACGGTGTAACCTTCATTGGGGTCTAAGCCTGTACATAGTATATCAAACTGCCCATCCGGTGTTCCGATGATAGGCGCAATATAATAGGTGACACCTGAACCATCAGGTATAATTTCAATACTATTACTGGTAACAATTTGTCCGTTATTATTCCATAGTCCAATGTAATTAATATCTTCGTTGGGTGCAAATAAGTCATCATCGGGTAGCGGTCCTCCATTGGGTACACCTGTCATACCGAGTGGGTCTTCGAGTACCCACACTACCCAGAGGACTTCGGTTCGTCCTGTTGAAGGGTCTGTCATTTCATTTATAGTAGAAAGTGTATAGGGATCGTCATCAGCACATAATTCAACGGTCTGTGTACCAACTACCTCACCACCGGAGACGTTACAATTATTACAAGTTATTTCTATGGTCTGCATTTGCGTGCCGGAGCATCCGTCACCATCATCCCATGAATAAGTAATGGCATAAAGTCCTGCATTTAGACTGGAAGGGTCGAATGTTGCAATACCTGTACCTGTATCCGTAATCCCCGAACCTGTAAAGGTAGCCGTACCCACCGGCGAACCGATGTTGACGGTAAAGCAATTGCTATTGGCATGATCAAATGTACCGGAAGCCATGACATTATCGGGTGCAGTGTCGGGCGAATAATCAATTACCTGATAATCAAATGAGCCTGTTCCGGCATTATCGCACCAAACGATGGAGTAACTGACCGTGGGGTCAAGGTATTCGCCGTAAAATACATAGTCTTCATCGTCAGGAAGTGGTCCGGAGTAGCTGCCCCCCATATTTGTTGGAGCTTTATATCCTATAAGATTGCCTGTGCCATTGGGCTGGTCCCACAATTCAAGGGTATTTTCTGTAGCACTATTAATGTCGGTTGAGATTTCTATACCAAAGGCGGGCGTAATAAAATCATTTGCAACAGGGTCTTGATTTGGCGGTAAATTTGCGGCAATTGCGGCAATTTGAATAGGTGCATCTGTGCAGTCTATTGTAGCAGGTAAAGGTATTGGCGGGGTACTTGGCGGACCTTGCGAAAATTCCACATCCCGACAATCTTGAATGATAGAGCAATCGGTGGTGGCTGTGCCACCGATTTTGTTGGCAAAGATGTTGGTGGGCATATTGTCAAAATTGGTAATCACAAAAATATATACCTCACCGACTTGTGCATTCGGAATATCAACTACCTCAGCGTCTTGAGGATCATAGCTACAATCCACCCCATCACCTTCTATACAGCATCCAAATCCATAATCATCCGGGTCATTGGTGACACAAAGATCACATATATCTCCATTTGTACAAGATGAACCGTCGGCACAAAATCCAATACCTAATATAGGCGTACATTCCCTCCTGCAACATCCCTCAAAATCGCAAGGTACTCCATTGGGGCATATCTGTGAAGTCGGACAAGGTGTTTCTGTTGCTTGTATTGCACCACATATATTTTGCGCTGCCTGCAAACTTGCGAAGGGTCCATAAACAATAAAATCTATATCATGCTCTTCAGCGTTATCATCTATATTGGTGAGTTCAATTTGCATATTTCCGGGTTGGTCAATTTGGATATAATACCAAGCGGGATTTCGCGGAATTTCCAGACAAGCATAGTCATTCCCAATATCAGCATCTTGTATTCCCGTAGTGGCAGGAAATGAAATGCCTGAGTCTGTACAAAAAGCCTGCATATCCACACACGTCGAGCCTTGTGCCAATACTCCGGCAGTAAAAAGAATATTACAAATAAATATAATTAAAAAATAATACTTTTTCATGATAATTTTTTATCAATGTTCTGGTTTTAAATACAATAAATTTAAATATCAAAGGACGCAATCAGCGCATTATCGTAGCTATATCAAAGACTACAATTGCCTTATCGCCTAATCTTACAACTTATTGATTATTAGGTGTTTCTGCCTTTATTTTTCTCAATTTTCCCAAGAGTTTTTCGTATTTGATACGAGTTGTTACACTATGGTTGGGTTCAGCTTTGAGGGCTTCAACTTTCGCTTCTACATCACAAATTCTTGCATCTAAATTTTTATAGATACTTGGACGAGAAGCAGATTTGAATAAAGGTTGAGAGGAAGGAACAGCCTTTGTTTTAGCTGTTTTGGAAGTAGGTGTGTTTTTGGTCACTTGCTCATAAAGCGGCGTGACTTTCGGTGTTTCTTTCTGACGAATAATAGCTTGAGGTTCTTGTTTTTCTACTGTTATAGTTTTGGGTTGAGTGGGTATATCTTTTTGTGCAAACATATTGGCAGTAAGTAAGAGACCTACCAATAGCAAGGTAAATTTGTACTTAATCATTTTTAAGTGTATTGGTGAATAAGTTTATATCGTAAATTTGTTGATTCGTGATTCAACTTATTAACAATTTTTAATTAAATGAGTGAAAAATGGGTGTGGATTAAATTCAAATAAAAAAATATTTTAAAATAATTATTTTTTTTATAATAACAATTATGCAAATTTCGTACAATTTATTGACAATTAATGGTTTATCAGGCAATTAATTTTTCCCAACTGCAAATGCCAGCTCGATTTTAAGTTAAAAAATATATAAAAATTTTATTTGCACTTGAAGTTGTTGAATATTTAAGCGTGAATCAATACCCTGTCGCGCAATGCTATCCATGATACAAATAAAAATACGGCATTAGCAAGATTGAATCCGGCTACCAAAAAAATACCACCCGCCACAGGTAAGATGTAGTACATCAGTATGCAAAATAAATAGATGAATAAGGGATTGAATAAGCCTACCCACCTCGAATAACGGGTTTTTAAGGAGAAAATAAATATCATCAATGTCAATGATAAAGCTGCAAAACCAAAGAGCATCACTGCTGCCAGAGGTTCAAAGTAAGGCAGCAAGCGGTCTATTGTGCCGCCGCTTCTTAGGGTGTGTGCGATATACACAAAACCACTATGAAAACAGACACCTGCAAAAAATAAAAAAACCGTTATACCAAAGACCCCCCACGCTATATTTCCCCCCATTGGTTCGAGGGCATGACAGACGACCCGATAGCCCGCCAGTGTGAGCGGAATGGCAAAGATTCCGAGAAAATGCCCCCACATCAAATCACTTTTAGGAATCTCCGTCAGAAAACTGTAGGACCTATCCAAATAATCAGCATCGGGTAAGTACAATAATAAGACATCGGCAGTAGCACCGAGTATCGCGCCGCCAATGCCGAGCATGAACAGGAAGTCATACAATTTTGTTGAACGTGGTGTATCCATTTTACTTGTATTGAGGGGCGGGTGATGATATTTGTCGCAAAAATACGGTTTTATAGGCACATAAATTTCGTACATTTGACCTTAGTACAAAAAATTCAAAACATGCGTTCACTAATCATCTGTATATCAGCACTTTGGCTATTATTTCAATTTACAAGTTGTGTCATGCCTAACCCACACAAATACGTTGCGCCGGGACATTGGCGAGCTACTTTGTACCTTGCCGAACAGCAGGGGCAAAAGGAATTTGTACCGCGTGACCGCAAGGCAGACTATCAAATTGATGAAGTAACGGACGGCGAATTGCCTTTTGTTTTTGAAGTCAAATACGAAGGAGAAGATAAATTTTTTATTGACATTATTAATGGTGAAGAACGCATCCGCGTACAGCCGGAAGACATCGTAGTAGGCAGAAATCGCGCTACGGGGCAGGATACTTTGTTGATTCGTTTTCCGCATTATGAATCTTATATCAAAGCCATTTATGAGGAGCGTATTATGGAGGGTGAATGGGTCGTTGAAACCCGTAATAATTATCGCATTCCATTCATGGCGCGACATGGGCAGGATTATCGTTTTTCGACGCTTCGGAAGACACCCAAAATTGACTTGAATGGAGATTGGGCAGTCGTGTTTTCGGAAGATGATGACCCGTATAAAGCTATCGGCGAATTTGAACAAAAAGGCAATCACTTAGCAGGTACTTTTCGTACTGAAACGGGTGATTTTCGATTCTTGGAAGGAACGGTACAGGCAAATAAAATATATCTGTCTTGCTTCGATGGCTCACACGCTTTTTTGTATGAAGCCAAAATACTGGAAGATTCTACGATTATTGGTGCGTTTTGGTCGGGCAAACATTATAAAACGACTTGGTCGGCAAAACGTGACCCCGATTTTCAGCTTGCTGACCCTGATGAATTGACCTATCTAAAGGAAGGTTACGATAAGATCGAATTTACCTTTCCTGACATCAATGGCAAGCCCGTCTCGCTCACTGATGACCGCTATAAAGGCAAGGTTAAACTCGTGCAAATATTAGGTACTTGGTGTCCGAATTGTGCAGATGAAACGGCTTTTTTATCCGAATATTATAATACACTTAATTCGGATGACCTCGCTGTTATCGGCTTGGCTTTTGAGAAACACCGCGAACCGGAAAAAGCTAAAATTGCTATTGAACGCTTTATCCAACGTTTTGATGTGAAGTATGATGTACTCTTTGCCAACGGTTCTTCGTCCAAACAAGAAGCAGCCGAAGCACTCCCAATGCTCAATGCGGTGATCTCCTACCCGACCATGATTTTTATTGACAAAAAGAATAAAGTACGCAAGATACACACCGGATTTGAAGGACCAGCAACGAGCCAATATGAGCAATTTACAAAAGAATTTGATATATTTGTAAAGAAATTATTGTCAGAATAATATGCTTTTATCAAACCAAGTATATTTTTTTATTATTTTAAAAAAAATTGTAAATTGCTATTGATTGGAAATAAATCAAACACTAACTACTGACCTCTTTTACACCATACATTTACCCTCATTTTCCAATATATTCAAACAAAAAGCGACTATGAAATCGTACCTCACCTATTGTATAGATGACCAAAAAATCGCACTCGATATAGAGGGTAATCTGTCAGGTATCGGCGCAACATTCACACATGATACCCGCAATGAAGATGAGCAAAATCGCATCAAACGACAAATGCGTTTGGGGCAAGACCCTGTGTTTCTTCTGGTTAGTGAAGGCTTCCTGCAATCGCAGCAGTGTATGCGTGGCGCACTCGCATTCGTTACGGATATGGGTATTACGCGTAATATTCATCCGATCATTTTGGATGTAAAAGGTGATACGCAGCAGTACGCCGAATATTGGCAAAATAAATACCAAACCCTACGCGACCAAAAAGACAATATCGCTCAACAAGACGAGGAAGCCTATAATTGGGAAGTGATGATTGTACGCCGGATTGCCAATGAAGTCATCCCCTTCATTGAAGAAGTCAAAAAACGTCAGCCGCTTAATTATGTACAATTTAAAGCCCGAAATTATAAAGCCTTTTTTGAAGCACATGAACTGGTTGACGAGGAGATTTATCAAAATTATAAAGTTGGCGATAATGAGGATAACATACTTGTCGAAGAAGAAAAAAGCAGCTTGATTCCACCTGTCATTCCTGCCATACTTCCTACCAAAAATACAGCAACAAATACTAGCGGAATTATTGAAAAAGAAGTACCTGAAAAAGTAGAACAATCCAATAATATTATCGAAAATACAGAAGATATTATAACAGAAGATGAACTCAAACACGAACTATATGATGAACCCGAAATTGAAGTGGAACACTCCGAATTGGCTACGATATTAGACCCCGAAAGTATCATCACAGAAGATGAATTAAAAACAGAAATACCCGAACCCGAAATGACACATACCCATACACATTCTGAGCATTTAATCGAAAATAAAACCACCGAAGAAGCCGAAGTAGAAGCGGGTACATTTTCTACCAAAACAAACAGATATATAGAAAAAATAAATTCAGACAATCAGGAAATTATCTGGGAAGATGCATACACCGCAGCCGACGCAGGTGACTACGATGTAGCACGAATACACTACGAAACACTGCTCGAAAAAACGCCTGACCATGCCGAAGGACATTATCGTTACGGGCTGTTGTTGCTCAATCATTTTGATGAAAAAGAAGCCGCTATTGAGCATTTTCAAATGACCGTAGAGCAAAAAAACAAACACACCCAAGCATGGCTTCAACTGGCACAAATCTCTGAACAACAAGAAGATTATTTATTAACAAAAAGTTATTATGAAAAAATAATCAGTTACGAAACCGATAATGCAGAAGCCCATTATCGGCTTGGTAATATCACTTCCCGCTACTTCGATGACCAAATCGAAAACGCCGCCAACTACTACCGCCAAGCCATAGCACTCGACCCCGCCCACACCGATGCCCGCTACGAATATGCCCTCCTGTTGAGCGAACATTTTAATGCCTACAAAGAAGCCCAAGAACAACTCAAAGCCGTCATTGCAGGCGACCCCGAACACCCTTTTGCCCATTACGATTTGGCAAAACTGTACAAAACAGCAGGCAAAAAACGCAAGGCATACAAGAGCTACAAAAAAGCCGTAAAAGGCAATAAAATGTTCAAAACCAAGAAAAATAAAAAGCTGTTTAAAAAGCCCAAAAAGAAGAAAAAAAGGAAGTGTAAATACAAGAAAAAAGACAGTAAAAAAACATACGAGGTGCTGATGGAATCTCTCCAAAAAGACCCTGCCACCGATACCTCCGCAAGTTCGATTTCGTCTGACAACATCCCACACTACACCGTCCTCATTACCGGTGCAACTGCCGGAATCGGTGAAGCCACTGCACGATTATTTGCCAAAAACGGACACCACGTCATCATCACCGGCAGACGCGAAGAACGCTTAGAAACTCTGAAAAACACCCTGCAAACAGACTACAATATCCGCGTCAAAACCCTGCCCTTTGATGTGCGCGATGCCAAAGCCGTAGAACAAGCCGTCAACCTCCTGCCCGATGACTGGCAAAACGTGGACATCCTCATCAATAATGCCGGACTTGCCAAAGGATTCAGCCCCATACACGAAGGAGATTTGCAGGATTGGGAGACCATGATTGATACCAACATTAAAGGTTTACTATATATGACACGCGCCGTATCGCCGGGAATGGTGGCACGCGGCAAAGGGCATATCATCAACATCAGTTCAAGTGCCGGAAAAGAAGTTTACCCGAACGGTAACGTCTATTGTGGCACCAAACACGCCGTCGAAGCCCTCACGCAAGGTATGAGAATGGACTTGGTCAAACATGGCATTCGCGTCAGTTCCGTATCGCCCGGACATGTGCTGACCGAGTTTGCCGATGTCCGTTACAGTGGCGACCAACAACGCATCAATAAAGCCTACGAAAACTTCGACCCGCTCTCGCCCGAAGACATCGCCGACACCATATACTACATCGCCACTCGCCCCGACCACGTCAATATTCAAGATATTTTTATATTTTCAAAACAACAAGCCTCCAATTTGGTCGTTGATAGAAGTGGGAAGAGGTCAAGTAATGAGTAGCGAGTTTTCGAGTTACGAGTGTCGATAGTAAATGGTAAAAATACTTTATATATAAAAACGCATCTATAAGTGAATCTTATAGATGCGTTTAAAATCTCTCAAAAAGGAAAATTTATCTGTTAGTCAACTGTGGTAATTTCTCCCTTGCGTAAGCACAAGCCTGAGAGCGTCTCTCCATAGCTTTACCCCACAATAAATACTTTTTCTTTTCATTTCCTGTTGATTCCTGATATGCCTTCATAAGTCTGGGTGTTTTATCTTTGACTGTCGCTATATCATTATCATAAACTTTAGTTATGTAGTCAAATAATATTCGTTTTTCATCTAACTCTATAACTGGAGATGCAAACAAATAAGTATCCACCAAAACATCAAGGTCAATAGCTTCTGTCTCAACTAAAATACGGAGTAAATCTAAAGCATGTTGATGATTCGTTACACTTTCTGTTACAAGAATATATCGCCTTAAATATCTTAAAGAAACAAGTTGTACAGTGGCAGTATATTGACCATCTTTATTACGGATAAGCAAATCCTTGATTTTGGTTTTGGCATCTATAAAAGTCTCGGCTAAATGTACTTTGTCTCTACTTGAAGCTGTACTTCTGAGTGACCATTCAGCATCACTTGGTCTGGCATTTCTGGGGGTTCCATCCTCATCAGGTGGAATGAGGAAATCTTCCTTAAAATCCAGTTGATACATAGCTTCAAACATAGATGTCGGATTTTGCTGTAGAGTAATAGCCGTATTAGTCTGTTCTATGGCTTTTTGTGTTTCTTTTTGACAGGATATGAATACGGTAAAAATTAATATAGTTAAGGAAAATTTATTAATCATCATAATTATTTTTTTAATTTTTGATATAAAAAACTGAAATTACATTTAGGAATATTAAGGACAATCAATAGTTAATATTGCTTCCTCTTCATCCCATTCCCAAGTGCATGATTCAGTATCATCTCCTCCTTGTGCTCCTGAAAACGGATCGTCACAACAATCCCAAAAACCACTATTAAAATCATACCACCCATCCGAACCGGGCTCAGATTCACTCCAAAATTCATCATCATAAAAAGTTACATTTCCTTCACTATCTGTAAAGGTCATTACCCAATCATTTGAAAGACAATCACCGTCAGGATCATTAAAATCAGCGGTAACAGTTCCTGTTGAATCAAAGGGTTCATTAGATTCACACGAATTATCATAAGGGGTCTGAGAAGAAAAGATAATAAAAACTGTGAAAATAAACAAGATTTGTATCATGTAAATAGCACAAGGTAATAAAAAGAAAAAAATATTCGGTGAATAGTTAAATATTGGGAAAAAATATTTATTTTTTGGGGTAAACTAACGATACAACTTGAATATCCACAAATACATATCAAAATTAAAGGAC
>CALIZI010000167.1 GCA_938028705.1 uncultured Saprospiraceae bacterium
ATGGATAAGTCGAATTAAATATCCATTTTATCATAAAACCGCAAGTAAACAAAATAAATTGATGCCTTTATGTCAAAGAACTAAAAACTTATGTAGTATCGTTAGATTTTCAAAATGTCTGACGAGTTTTAGGTCAAATTCGGGGCAGATTTCCGATTTTAAGAATAAACATACTTTTATTTTTTTAATTTAACATTGTCAAGCTAAAGTTGGTTTTACCCTACCAATTCTTTTGGTTTTTTTATTTTAATGATAGCTAACGGTCACATGTATGCGACGTAACTGCGCCTAGCAGTTATGTCCGAATACACTGTGTTCAACGATGTTTTAACCTCTTGGCTGAATAACAGGGTTTTACCATAATTTATTTTTTAAAACCCGAAATGAAATAAATGGACATTATATGATTCATATATGACGTTTATTTCTGCTTTTTTATGTATCTTGGCGAAACTTATAAGTAAACTTAACATTCGCCAAGATACATAAAAAATCGGGTTTTGAAGAAGAAAAAACTCGTAAAAACCTGTTAGACAGTGCCTTGTGTATTAATATATTGTTGAACTTAAAAATACACGCACATACGCATACTTTCTGTTCAAACACTTAAAATTACGATAAATACCTGAAAATCAGGTTTATTGGTAACGGGAATTATCCACTTTAAGCACTTATTAGCCGCTAATAAGCACTTAAAGTGGATAACTAAACCCCGAACTTCCTACTTCGGCGCAGTACCCGCACCCACCGTAGCCTCCCTAAACCACACTTCCGTATAACAGCCATTTTCATATTGCTTGGCAATGTTGCCGCCATAGGTTTCTGCACCTGCACACCAAACCATATTTTTTTCAGGGTCTTTTCCATTGGTTTGATTGTACGCGCCTTGTTTGAAATAATTTAATTCGCCGGCGTATGCAGTGGCTTGTTCTGTGCCGTCTTGCCCTATGGGGACAAATATTTTCTTGACCTGTTCGGGCATATCTGAGGGCTTTGTATATTCGGATTTGATGAGATTTTTGGTAAAAGTTTTGGTTTCGTGACCCTCACTTTTGAAGGTGAGATACATGATGCCTTGATAGACATTGACCTCATAGCTAAATTCTTCGCCCAATGCGATACCATCCGAAGGTTCGGCAGGAAAATCATCTTTGCTGGTGCCAATGACGGACATATCATGCCCCCATACCGCCGTAGAATAATCCCATCTTCCCGAATTATCGCCTTCGGTATTGATTTCATAATTCCAAAAGATAGAGCCTTTTTCGTGTCCCGGAAATTTCTTATAAAATATTTTGAGTGGTTCATTTTCATGTCCTTCGCCGCTATGAATCTGCCCGACCACCGTAGAGTAAGAAGCCGCTACTCTGGCATCGCCGGAAGTCGAAACTTGCATGACGCGGCAGGTGCCTGTGAGTTTGCCGCCTTCTTTGGGTGTCCATTCTCTTTTTTCGTGTAGCTCTGTTCGGGTATTGCTCGAATTTGGTGAGGTAACGCCTGAATTTGGCGTTTTATAGACGACCCAACGACGCGTGCCATCAATGACGGTATAGAAAAAATCTTTATGCTCGAAATCAACGAGATTATCCACACGCGTTCCATCGCCCATCAACATTTTAAATTTATCCATAAAAGGAATAATCTCACTCGGATAAACGGTTTTCGTACTCAAACCGTCATTCGCTGCAAAATATCCTGCGTTTGAAATCGCCTCATCGCTGATTTCAAGATTGGCTTCTTTAAACCAAATTTCGGCATAATTCCCGTCGGCATATTGCTTTTGAATGTCGCCGCCATGCGTTTCCGCACCCGAACACCAAACTCTATTGACTGCGGGGTCTTTTCCGTTGGTTTGATTGTAAGAACCCAGCTTAAAAAACAGCCCTTCGTTGGCATAAGCATTTTCGCGTTCTACGCCATCCTGACCAATAGGTACAAATAAATTTTTGACCTGTTCGGGCATGTCCGAACGCTTGGCATATTCGGACTTGATGAGGTTTTTGGTAAATGTTTTGGTTTCGTGTCCCGGACTGGTGAATTTGAGGTGCATCATGCCGTCTTTGACTTCTACTTCGTAGCTCATCTCCTCGCCCAAAGCGATACCGTCTTTGGGTTCGGGCGGATAAGCGTCCGGGGCATCACCGACCACAGAAAAATCGTAGCCCCAAATCGGATAGGAATAATCCCATCTGCCGGAGTTGTCATCGCCTGCGGTATTGATTTCGTAGTTCCAAAAGACCGAGCCTTTGGTATGTCCCGGAAATTTTTTGTAGAATATTTTGAGTGGTTCGTTCTCATGCCCGTCTGCACTGTGAATCTGACCAATGACCGCCGAGAAGGTCGCCGCTACGCGGGCATCGCCCGTATTGGCTACGTTCATGACTTTGAGCGTGGCGTTCAGTTTGGCATCGGTCATGGGCGACCATTTTTTTAATTGCGCCAATTCGGTTCTTGTATTATTGGAAGTGCCGTGGGTATTTCCTGCATTTGGTGTTTTGAAAACTACCCAGTCCGTTTTGCCGTCATTCGTGGTATAAAAGAAGTCTTTATCCTCAAAATCAATGGCTTGACCGGCATTGGACCCGTTGCCCAAAATCAAATTCCAATGCTGGAAAAATGGAATGACATCGCTTGGATATTCGGCTTTTTGTATTTCTTTGTTATCAGAAATATTGGCTGTGTTGAAACAGCTATGGAGTAGTAAGCAACTGATGAGTATTAAACATGCAGTTGGTATAATGGTAAATTTTTTATTCATTTTTATTTATTTTCATAATGATTTGGGAGAATATGTTGGATATAATCATTTCATATACAGGGAATTAATGGCTTTCGCTGACAATTTTTTTATTTATTCCAATTTTTCATAGATGTATATATCTGCGTCAATGAAGTTTCCAGACCCAAACATTATATTATCAGAGAATATTTCCATACCAATTCTATTATTCAATATATCTTCATTCGTCTCAAGGTAAAATCTTGTGAAACCGTTTGATTCGATTTGCTTTAATTCCCATTCAGTTGAACTCGTCGAATTGGCATTAAAATCTTCTATTTCAATCATGTCCGAATCTATTGTCAACTTTATACATTTCTGACCGACTTCGAATTCAAACCACTCTGAGACCATTCCAATTAAGCCCCATTCACCAATTAGGTTTTCAGCTATTGTTGTTGAATCAGCAAGTCTTTCATCGCTTACTTGACTCATCAAGTTTTGTGCTTGTTCTCTACTTGTCAATTTGTCACAGTCTATTGATTTTGTTAATTCCTCATCGCTGCAAGCGACTAAAGTAATCAATGCCATTAAGATTAAACTTAGGTTTAAATATTTCATAGTCATGTTTTATAAATATTGTGTTTCAATATTGAAACGAATTAAATTACAGGAACTTTTCCTAATAACTTTTAGGCTCATGTAGGAAATCAGGTGGAATGTGAAGCACACGCAAATCCTATAAGGTTTTCGAAAACCTTATAGGATTGATTACCAGCACTTTACTTCAATCTGAATTGAAAATCAACCTGCGTTCCACCTGATTTCCTACATGAGCCACCTTTATAACAAGACATGAATTTTGTACAATTTCGTTGGGTTGAATTTGAAATTAAATTCTACTTCAAAATACACACAATATCACGCTTTTAGTAATTGCTAAAATCACTTAGCACTCACTTTCCCCTCCGTAAAATTTTCTCCATTTTACGCCCTTTTGCCAGTTCATCCACCAACTTATCCAAGTATCTGCATTATTTATACACTGCAAATTCCGGGTCTATTTCTTCAATTCGATAACCACATATCACGCCTGTAATCAGGTGTGCATTGGGATGTAATGTGGTGCTTTGAAAAAAGGTTTCAACTTATTATTTCGTCCTTACTTAAACATTCTATTAGGATAAATGATAAGTTGTATAAAATTGAATTCCAAATTATCAAAAGATACTTTGTTATTGGGTTCAACTTCTACAAAAAGATTAGGATACCACCTTAGATTCGTCCTCAATATCCAACTCTGTATCCTGTTTGGTCTGATATCCCAGCCAAAAGTAAGACCATAAGCCGGTTTATTTTCAACCACATCAGCAATTTCAGCACCTTCAAAATGCTCTTCAAAGGATAGCTTTTCATAACTAATCGAAGGTCCGATAAACGGAACGAAACCATGGTAATCAAAAAGAAATTTTGTGGCTTCTACTAAAAAAGACTTCCTTTTCAACTGCCGGACAGCACCATAAGTGCTTGTGGATGTAGCATAGCCTCTATATCCGACAGCCAGATTTAAGTCAGGTTTGTGAAGATAATAACCCAATGTAAAATCGGGCATAATTGAAGTGCTATATTTGCCAATATAGGGTCTGAGATTTTGATTATAATTTGTCTCTTTCAACCAAAATGCCGATGAAATACCCGCACCTAAATAAAATCCATTTAAGCTGCCTTTTTCAGCGAGAATATCAGTGAATTTCTTTGTTTTCCCCGATTCCCAATCTTCTTCGGCACTCAATGTGGTTTCCAACATATATCGGTAAGATAAAGTGGCATAAACAGGCGGTGTATTTATTTTTTCTATTTGAGTACGAGATATATAATAATCCTGACTGTTTGCGTAATTCCAGGCAAAGCCGAGTTCAATCAGATGATTTTTTGAATTGAAAGTAAATCCGCCGAGTAGGGGAAAACTTGTGTGATTTAATTCCGGTCCGTTTGGATATTCAAAATTATTATTTCGTTGTACAAAGTAAAACGGTGCTAATGAAGTTCCTATGTAAGGTCTTATTTTATTATGCTCAATTCGTAGTGGATAATATTTAAAGACCGTCTCAACGCCTCGTACAGCGATAACTTCTTGATGCTCTTTTTTTAAGGTCGAAGAAAACAAGGGAATACCGATATAAAAATCAGCGTGTCCCCAAAAGTGTGTTCCTCCGATGATAAATCTTGGCGAAAAATTATTGTCTAAATTCAAGGATTGACTATTTCCTTGTGCATCCAGATATTGGGTCGAACCCCCGATACCTGATTGCATATCAAGTCCAAGATTCAACTGGGCAAATCTATGTCTTGTCTGCTTTTCAGTATAAACTTGGGAAGAACATAAATGTGTCACTCCAAGAAAGGCTATGGTTGCAAAAAATCTCACCATACGGTTATTTTTTCTATAACGTAATATTGAAAATAAGGGGCTAGTGCTATACTATCGACTTATGGTTAGACGGGTAGCCTAAAAATGAATACAAACATTCTTAGGTTCGGTAAAAAACCGGAGGGCTTCCCATCCACCTTCACGTCCTGTACCGGAGTTTTTCATACCGCCGAATGGCGTTCTCAGGTCGCGGGTCAGCCATGTATTGATCCAGACAATTCCTGCATCAAGTTTGTCGGCTACGCGCTGTGCGCGGGAGATATTTTGTGTCCAGATGGTAGCGGAAAGTCCGTACTCGGTGCTATTGGCATAAGCCAAGACTTCTTCTTCGGTCTCGAAGGGAATGAGCGTCACCACAGGTCCGAAAATTTCGGTCTGATTGGTGCGGCAATGAGCATCCAAACCCTCAATGACGGTAGGTTGTATGAAGTAACCTTTTTCGCATTTGGGAACTTTAACGGCATTGCCGCCGCAGAGGATTTGTCCGCCTTCTTCGCGGGCAAGGTCAATGGCATTCAAAACCTTCGATTGATGTGCGGAGGAGACGACTGCCCCCAAGTCTGTTTTGTCCGAAAAGGGATTGCCGACGGTCAGATTTTTTACCCGCTTCACAAATTCATCCCGAAAAACAGTATATAAATGTTTTTCAATAAAAATACGCGAACCGGATAAGCAAATTTGTCCTTGATTGGAAAAAGAAGAGCGAATGGTCGTCGTCATCATTTTTTCAAAATCGCAATCTGCAAAGATGATATTCGGATTTTTACCACCCAGTTCTAAGGATAATTTCTTGAATTTCGGCGCAGCAATTTCGGCAATTTTTCTGCCGGTCTCCGTACCGCCGGTGAATGAAATCGCCTTGACAGAAGGATGCTCTACAATGGCTTGTCCGGCTTTGTGACCGTAGCCATGCACTACATTGAGTACGCCTGCGGGTAGCCCCGCTTCCTTGCAGGCTCGTGAGAGCAAGTAGGCAGTCATCGGTGTGATTTCAGAAGGCTTGGCTACCACGCAATTGCCGCTTGCGAGTGCCGGTGCTATCTTCCAAGTAAACAAATACAGGGGCAGATTCCAAGGCGAAATACAACCCACAGTACCAATCGGACGACGCAGCGTATAGTTAATCGCTTCGCGTTCCATGTAGTGCGATTCGGAGGCAAAATGAAGAATTGCCGTAGCAAAAAAACGCAGGTTGGAGTGAGCGCGTGGAATGTCGATAGAACGAGATAGGGCAATGGGTTTTCCGCTGTCGGTGGTTTCGGCTTTGGCAAAACTTTCGAGGTTCTGCTCTATGATGTCGGCTATGCGCGTGAGGATACGAAAGCGTTTTTTTACACCGCAATTGGACCAAGCCGGAAAAGCACGCTCCGCACCTTTGACTGCCCGTAGCACATCGCGGTCATCCGAATCCGGAATTTTGGAATAGACCTCTCCGGTGGCAGGGTTGTAATTGTCAATGTATTCGCCGGAAATGGGCGGCTCCATTTCTCCATAGATATAGTTTCGTATATTTTCGTCAAATTTCATATCGGTGAATGTCGTAATTCGTGATTCGTTGATTTGTGATTTGTGATTCGTTTTTAATTTTTAAAATAAATTATTTTTAATAATATTTTTAATAAAAAAATTCAATACATTAAAAAGGTCGCACTGAAATATAGTCGTTTTTAAATTAATTAAAATTATTTTATAATTTATTTATTATTAAAAATTATCCGAGTGTGACACACATAAGTGGAATCATAATATAACATCAAAAAAAGCTAAGATTGGCAAGAGATTCCGTAATGACTGCTTTAGCTGTCAAGTGGGTGGCAATATTTCATAAAAAATTGTTTTTAAGTTGATAAAATATTATATTAAAAGCACACTTGACAGCTAAAGCAGTCATTACAGTATCTACAATTTGTATTTATCAAACCAAAGATGCATTTTAATATTACAAATCCACTTATGTGTGTCACACTCAAATTATCCCGATAACTATACGGGATATAAATATTTTTTATTATTAAATGATTTAAAAATATCCTTATTTCAGTAAAACCTAAAAAGTAAAATAATCATATACATTACAGTCATTTAAATATCGAAATATATCGCTATTTATAACGGTAAATAATCTGACGTAAAGTTATACTTTTTTTATCAATGCTTGAAGGAATCGGATAAAATCAACATCAAAATGACAATTGGAAGGATGATTTTATGGCTATATGGTTTCATTGTTCGATTGTTTGACAAGTTCATCCATGTAGTTGACACTTTATACAATATTAATTTTACTTAGACTTTGGACAAAGGAAACTGGGGAATTGGGAAATTAGGTAATCCCGATAACTATCGGGACTTTTTTAGATTTTTACAAAAAATAATTAATTACATGTTTTATTTCATTAATAAAACTTATGTAATTGATTATCAATAAGTTACAGTTTAAACCGAATTTCCCAATTTCCTAATTCCCATTTTGTCCAAAGTCCAATTTTACACAAAATA
>CALIZI010000168.1 GCA_938028705.1 uncultured Saprospiraceae bacterium
AAATCCAATAAGTCCAGATAACCAATATTGAATTTTAATTCCATGTGGACAAATATGCAAAAAATGGGCATGTTTAGAATTGCAGTTGACACTTTTATCTTCAAATTAAAATAAGGGAACTCGCAACAAATAAACCACCCAAACTGCTCGTTCTTTTTCGCTCACTCTGCGTTACAAAAATGGTCATTTATCCCGATAAACTCACATGAGTGTGACACACATTAGTGGACTTATAATATGAAATCAGAAAAAGCCAAGATTAGCATGAGCCTCCGTAATGACTGCTTTAGCTGTCAAGTGGGCATCGATTTGTCACAAAGCAATGATTTTTAAGTAATTGAATATTAAGTTAAACTACACTTGACAGCTAAAGCAGTCATTACAGTACGCTCAATCTATATTTATTAAATCAAAGAAGCATTTTGATATTATAAATCCACTTATGTGTGTCACACTCATATTATTTTTAACTTGACATAATGTCATGTTTTGAAAATAAACATGTGTTTGTATTTAACATGGGATATTTTTTCCGAATTTGGGCTAAAACTCGTCTGACATTTAAACTTTGCCGGGAAAATATGACATCATCGGTGAATTTTGAAAATGTCTGACGAGTTTTAGCCCAAATTCAAGAGCAAAATGCCAACTATATTAAATAGAAATCGAACATGACATTGCCAAGTTGATAAGAAAAATAAATTATATAAATTTTTAATTATTAAAAAAGAAATATTGCTGTGTTATCCTTTCTTGTATTACGATAACACGATAACACATTTAAATCCCCAAAATTTTCTTATTCAATGCTTCATCACTATCTCCACCGGCAAAATCATCAAAGGCTTTTTCACTCGCTTCAATGATGCAACTTTGAATAAACGGTGCGCCTTCGCGTGCGCCTTGTTCGGGTGATTTGATGCAACATTCCCATTCCATGACTGCCCAACCGTCATAACCGTATTGCGTCAGTTTAGAGAAAATGGCTTTAAAATCCGTCTGCCCGTCACCCAATGAACGAAACCTGCCCGGACGCTCTGCCCAATCCTGATAGCCGCCATACACGCCACTTTTTCCTGTTGGATTAAATTCTGCATCTTTTACATGAAACATTTTAATATAATTATGATAAAAATCAATAAATTGCAGATAATCCAATTGTTGCAACACAAAATGACTCGGGTCGTACAGGATATTGACGCTACTGTGATTACCCGTAGCTGCAAGGAATCGCTCAAAAGTAATGCCGTCGTGGAGGTCTTCTCCCGGATGAATTTCATAACACAAATCCACGCCATGCTCCTTTGCAAAATCCAAAATCGGCAGCCAGCGATTCGCCAATTCCTTAAAACCCATCTCAATCAATCCCGAAGGACGCTGAGGCCAAGGATACATCGTATGCCACATCAATGCACCCGAAAAGGTAACGTGTACTTGAATCCCCATAAGATTCGACGCTTGAATCGCCTTTCTCACCTGCTCCTTTGCCCATTCTGTTCGTGCAGCATAATTGCCCTTCAAATTATCGGGTGCAAAAGCATCAAACATGGCATCATAAGCCGGATTGACTGCTACAAGTTGCCCTTGCAAATGCGTACTCAATTCGCTGATTTCCAAGCCATAAGACTTGACTTTGCCTTTGAGTTCATCGCAGTAAGTTTTGCTTTCGGCGGCTTTATCCAAGTCTATCAGGCGGCTTTCCCAAGTGGGTATTTGGATACCTTTGTAACCCAAATCGCTTGCCCATTTGCACATACCGTCCAACGAATTGAACGGCGCATCATCGCCTACAAATTGTGCTAAAAATATGGCGGGTCCTTTGATTGTTTTCATAATTTAATCGTACAGGCGGTTTTAACCGCCATGTGTAAACAATTTATGATTTTTATAAATAAATAATAATTTTTTCATTTACATGGCGAATGAATTCGCCTGTACAGCATTAAAAGTCTGTCCATTTATTATTGCTTTCAGCGGATTCAATGACCTTATCAATAAAACGCATCCCGCGCACCCCATCCGCTATCGTCGGATAATCGCTCATCAATGCGTTCGGTTGTTTTCCTTTTTTAATGGCTAATAAACTCAATGCGAAATTTTTATAAATATTAGCAAATGCTTCTATAAAACCTTCGGGATGTCCTGCAGGAAGGCGGGTGGCAAATTGAGCGGCTTCCGAGAGTTCGCCTACACCTGTACGCTTAATGGTTGCGCCTCTGTCAAGATATTTGACAATCAAGGTATTAGGCTCCATTTGCCGCCATTCCAATCCTGCTTTTTCACCATAAATTCTGATGCTCAATGTATTTTCTTCTCCTGCGGCAATTTGCGTAGCAAGTAGCGTTGCCTTTGCGCCACTTTCCAATTCCAATAACACTGCCCCGTCATCGTCCAACTGCCTGCCTTCCACAAAAGTATTCAAGTCGGCGCACAATTTAGTGATTTTCAAACCCGATATATATTCTAATAAATTCTCTGCGTGTGTACCAATATCGCCCATGCCACCGGCTTTGCCGCTACGTTTAGGGTCTGTACGCCAATCGGCTTGTTTTTGACCGCTACTTTCAAGTCGTGTAGAGAGCCAACCTTGCGGATATTCGACAATGGCGCGGCGCAATTTACCCAGTTCTCCTGCGGCTATCATCGCCTTGGCTTCTTTGACCATCGGGTAGCCTGTGTAATTGTGCGTGAGGGCGAAGAGCAAACCCGTTTTGTTTACAAGTTGCTGTAATTCAAGGGCTTGTTCGGTGGAGAAAGTAACGGGTTTATCGCATACGACATGAAAACCATGCTCTAAAGCCATTTTTGCAGGAGCAAAATGCAAGTGATTTGGCGTGACAATCGCCACAAAATCCATTCGTTCACCTTCGGGCAAAGTGGCTTCTGTTTTCAGCATTTCCTCATAAGTGCCATACACACGATTGGGAGATAAATACAGTGCTTCACCCGACGCCTTCGACCGCTCAGGCTTGGAACTAAATGCCCCGCAGACCAATTCAATATGACCATCCAAGCGGGCAGCCATGCGGTGTACTTCGCCGATAAATGCGCCTTGTCCGCCGCCGACCATTCCCATTTTTATTTTTTTCATAATTGATAAATGAGTGAATTTTAAATGTGTGAATGAGTGAATTTTGAATGCGATAATATTTTATTTATGAAAATTTTAAAATGAAAAATAATATTTAAGCATCCCGTTTACTAAACTTCAAAAAGTTGGGCGCAGTTGTAAATTGTCCGCTCAAAATGAAATTATAAAAATTTGGTTATCAGTTATTTACAGTCGCATAGCGACGGCACTATTTGTAACATAAAATCTCCCCCTCAACCGAAAAAGGCGCATAGCATCGTCACCCTTACCTCGATTTTAATAGTGCCGCCGCTATGCGGCTAAGGAGGTGGAGGCTTAGTCGTCCGTTACAAATAGGGCCGGTGCTACTGCACCTTTTTATCTCAAAAGTGTAATTCTATTTGGCATGTTTAGAAAAGCGGTTGACACTTTAGATAAACAAAAAATAATGTATCCCGTTTGCTAAACTTTTCAAGTTTGGTAAACGTGAGTATATCACAGAAATTTGTAATCACCTAAATGTCAGTGCTTTACTTCTCCGATAGCTATCGGAGACCAAACTTTTTGAAGTTTAGCAAACGGATTTCTAAATATTGTTTTTCATTTTAAAATGGAGTAAAAAAGTGTCAACTACTTTTGCCCAAAACTTAAACATGCCTTCTATTTTTAAAAATTATACATAAGTATTTGATAATAATATATTTAAAAGAAAATAAATCGGAACAGTTTGGAACTGCGCCCAAAAAGTTTAGTAAACGGAGATACATTATTTTCTATTGATTAAAAGTATCAACTACTTCTATAAATATGTATTTTTTTATAATAATTAATTTTTAAAATAAAATTATTTTAATACAAAAATTAATAATAAGAAAGTCATTATCACATTTCAACATTATCACATTTCAACATTATCACATTTCAACATTATCACATTTCAACATTATCACATTTCAACATTATCACATTTCAACATTAAAAACATTCACTCATTCACTCATTCACTCATTCACTCATTCACTCATTTTTCTCCTACGTCGCATGTAGAAATATAATATTCCGAAAGCAATCACCAATATCGCCGGAAAAAACGCAAGATTATCCAGCGTCGCTTGTCCGGCAACAACGCTTGCCTCTGCTTCGCCGATACCTTGTGCGAGTGCTTTACTTTTTTCGGAATCCAACCAGCCACCGATGACGGGTTGCCAGATTCCGGTGGCAAACATCCCTGCCGCACCCATTACGCCAAGTCCGAGTGCGCCTGTTTGCGGTAAATATTCGCTCACAAAACCAAGCATCGTGGGCCAAAAATACATCACGCCGATAGCAAAAAGAATCGCGGCAGGATATATCATTGCTCCGGTTGCCTGACTCATCCATACTAAGGCAATCGTGGCAATAATCGCACTCCCCCACAAGACACCCGACGGATTGAGACTATGAATAACCGGACCGGCAAAGTATCTGCCAACTGCCATCAAGCCCGTAATCATGGCAAGAATGAGCATGGGGTGTGCGCCTGCATTGCCGAGTATTTTTTCAATCCATTGCTGTGTACCAAGTTCGGTAGTGGCAGTGAGGGTCATGCAGATTGCCATAAAAATGAATAATGGTGTGAGGAGAGAAACGGCATTTTTCGATGTATCTGACTCCAGTTCAACGGTTTCTGGAAATTCTTGTCCGAATAAAAGGAAGGCATAAATCAAGGTAGGGATAAGCATAATGGCGATTTGTAATTGCCAACCCATATTTGCTCCGGTCATAAATTGCGATACCAATGCGCCGATGACGATACCGCCTGGAAACCAAACGTGAAATTTATTGAGCCAAGTGGATTTATCTTCTTTGTACATCTCGGCTATCATCGGGTTTGCACCTGCTTCTACACTGCCATTTGCCAGCCCTATAAAGAAGGTAGAAATCAGTAAAGCCCAAAAACCACCTGCGAAAATAGTGAGCAATAAACCCAAGAGGTGAAATACAAAGGCTGCCTGCATAATCCGCTTAGGTCCGACGGAATTGTAGAGTAAGCCACCAAGGACTGTTGCTACCGGAAAGCCCCAAAATGCCATAGAGTTGATAAAACCAAGTTCTTTATTGTCAAGTCCGAAATCTGTACCGAGTTGACCAAGTATTCCGGCGCGTATGGCAAAGGTCATTGCCGTAACAATGAGCGCAATGCAACTCGCGTAAAAAAGTCTGCTTCTGTTCATAGTAAATAGTTTTTGGTTCATAGTTCATAGTTCATGGTTCGTAGGTACACAAGAAACTATGAACCATGAACTAAAAACTATCAACTATGCTGATTTTCCGGCTTTAATTAATAAATCTCTGGTAGCGATGATGCCTTTTTCTTCGTCCATTTCGCCTTCAAATTCTACGCCTACGTAGCCTTTGTAACCTGCATCTTTGACAACTTTCATCATCCTGTAATAATCAATTTTAGTTTCGTTGCCTTCCGCATCAAAGTCGTAAGATTTGGCAGAAACGCCTTTGGCATAAGGCATCATTTTGTTGATACCTTCATAGATATTCGGATATTCTTCTACGCAAGGTGCGCCCCAACGTTTGCCGCCTTCGCGTTTGATACAGAAGTTGCCGAAATCGGGCAATGTACCCGCATTGGACATGCCGCAGCCTTCGATGACTTTAGCAACAAATGCCGGATTAGAGGAATTGCCGCCATGATTTTCTACAATGATATTGATGTCTTGTGGTTGGGCATATTCGCAGAGTTCGCGCATACTTTTTGTAGCTTGCTCTACTTGGCTATCGTAACTGCCTTCACCAAATAAATTGATACGTATAGAATGACAGCCTAAGAAATTCGCCAAATCCACCCATTTATGGTGTTTCTCAATGCCCTCTTTGCGTCCTTTTTCATTTTCACTTGCCAAATCGCCCTCTCCATCTATCATAATAATGAGATTTTCGATACCATTATCTTTTGAACGCACTAAAAGGTCTTTACCAACTCTCTTGATAGCTTCCAACATATTCGGAGCTTCCATATAACTTTTGCCATACAAGTGATTGACATATTCGATGCCCTCAAAACCGAGTTCTTTGGCTTTTTTTGCAAAGCCAAGCGGGTCCATACCACCCTCTCGTATAGCGCGATTGAGCGACCATTGTGCCAACGATAATTTGAAAAATAAAGCCTCTGCATCCAGTATTTCCGGCTTTGGAGTGCTTGATTCGACAGTTTCCGTAATCGTTGTTTTAGAAGGCAGGCGATTATCGCATGACAATAAATGCAGACTACCGTAAGCCATACTTGCATAACCTACATTGCGAATAAAATTTCTTCTTTTCATAGTATAATTTCGATTTGTTTTGCAAAAATAAAAAAACAAACAACTTTTGTTTTGCACATTTCAGACTTAAAATTAAAAAAGAAAAATTAATCGCATACATTTAAACGAAAATAATTATCTTGTAACCCAATTAATTTTTATATAAAATGTAATCGGTTTGTTAATTTTTTATCTAACTTCGTGTAATCTTAACACAAAGTTAATCATTCACAAATACTTAAAGGATAAATTTCAAATATTTTCATTTTAATAAATTACAATATTTAGCACCCTACATCCTTACCATAAAACGAGTGATATGACTCATCGGTAAATGAAGGCACGAACCAAGAACTATAAAAAATTCACACTATGAAACGCAGAACTTTTGTCCAAAGCTCTCTCGCCCTATCCACTGGTGTATTATTGACCAATACAGCCTGTACCACCACTCAAAAAGTAACAACAACATTGAAGGAGATAACACAAGCCGCCGTACCCACACCACTCAAAGCAAACATCCGGCACTCGGTGAGCCGTTGGTGTTTTGGGAAATATCCTTTGGAAGAATTTTTACCGATACTTAATGAAATAGGCATTCCCGCTCTTGACTTGGTAGGACCCGACGACTGGGCATTGCTCAAAAAGCATAATATTGATTGCTCTATGTGTAATGGCGCAGAAATCAATTTGGTGGATGGTTGGAATGACCCGAAATTTCATGAACAACTCATACAACAATACTCTGATATGATACCCAAAGTAGCCCGGGCGGGCTATACCAATCTGATTTGTTTTAGCGGCAATCGGCGTGGTATGGATGATGAAGTCGGGCTGCAAAATTGTGTTGAAGGACTGAAACAAATCATGCCGCTTGCAGAGGAAAACGGTGTCATTATTATCATGGAATTATTTAATTCTAAGATAGACCATCCCGACTATATGTGCGACAAAACGGCTTGGGGCGTGAAGCTATGCGATGCACTCGGCTCTGAAAATTTTAAACTCCTGTACGATATTTATCACATGCAAATCAATGAAGGCGATATTATCAGAACTATACAAGATTTTCACCCTTATTTTGCTCATTATCATACCGCAGGTGTGCCAGGGCGCAATGAAATCAATGATACGCAAGAATTGAATTATCCTGCCATTATGAAGGCTATTTTAAAAACAGGATTTAAAGGATATGTCGCACAGGAATTTATCCCGACTTACGAAAATCCGATAGATTCATTGAAAGAAGCGATAAGAATTTGTGATGTGTAATTTCGTAATTTGTGATTTGTTGATTCGTTTGAAGCCATGCTCCTTGCGGGAATGTCTTTTTTAGAACGAATCTTTTAATGCCTGATGTCCCTTTTGTGTAATAAACAGAAGGTTACTTTTTTCCTTTACAAGTTCTTTCGACTTCAAGAATTTAACATCAGACGATAATTTATCGGAAGGTAATATCTTTTCTAAATCAGTATATTCTTGAGGATTATCAATTAGTGATTCTAATATTGTTTGCTGAGCATTATTCAATCTAACTCGCTCAATTTCTGATTTTGGTGATGTCTTTTCGTCAGGTGCATCTTCATGAATTTTTATTAACGTAAGAAAATGAGACTTGTCTTTATCGGTTGATAAAATAGGTTTGGGTGAGCCATTGTTTGCCAAAGATTTTGTGATGGTCGGGATTCCCGTAGCGTATTTTTCGGCTAATTTTAAATTTTTCAACCAATCTCCCAATTTAATATTCCTGTAAGTACGCGCAGATACTTTAAGTTGTGCAAGTGCTTCTTCGTCTATCGGAGGAAGCGGACCGGGAAAGGGTGCAACCGCATTTTGATGTATAACTTGAAAGTCTTATTTTAGCCAAAAAATATTATGGAAAGTAAAATTATAAAAAAAGACGGCAATCGCCTGACCTTAGAGGTACAAATTTTATTAGACCCAAATTCTATGCTGA